>CAJBQQ010000097.1 GCA_903957805.1 uncultured Pseudomonadota bacterium
TCACGAGACCCGTAAGACCCTGAACTGCCCCCTCATGCCCACCCTCTCTCAACTGATCGCATACCGTAGCAGTACGTCGGTCCTGCCAAACGATGGCATTGTAAATGGGCTTTCCGGTGTCACGGCCCCACACAATAATGGTCTCGCGTTGATTGGCAATGCCCACCCCAGCGATATCGGCCGGCCGGATCTGAGCCTGCTCGAGCGCTGATACGGCAACACTGATCTGTGTCTGCCAAATCTCCTCGGGATCATGTTCAACCCACCCAGGATGAGGATATATTTGACGTATCTCCTTCTGAACGCTGGCACAAATCTTACCCTCATGATCGAAGATCATGGCTCGGACGCTAGTGGTCCCGGCATCAAGGGAGAGGATGTATTGCATAGGTTATGGTTCGATAAAGGTCATGATGAAGAAGGGTCTGGTCTGATCAGTTCAATAGTAGATGGAAGATTATGTCTCTAAAAGAGGTTACCAATCCCAACATTCTAGACCGATTCAGAAGAGTTGATGGTCAGACTGAAGAGTCCTCGTTACTCTACCGCTAGGGATCTCAAAAAACGAGGCATAATTAGGTTGTGAGCATAATGTCACATGCATGAAATACATTTCAGATGAGATGACATAATCCATTCTCCATGAATAACTCTCTCCCAGCCTCTGATGGCGGCATCAGTCCCAAGGAGTGGTACCAAGGGCTTAGCGCACAGAATGGCTTCGTTCACGATACCGCCCAGTCCGATGCGATTGATCAGATGGATATCTTGTGGCACCAACTACTCGAGTTTAAATCTAGGCGTAATCGTTTTCTGGGCCGTAGCCTACTCAGTACCGAGGTCCCTAAGGGTCTATACCTCTGGGGAGGGGTCGGACGCGGAAAGACCCTTCTGATGGATGCTTTTTATAATGGTCTTCCATACCGCCGCAAAAGGCGCATTCATTTCCACAGCTTTATGGCCGAGATTCATCACGAGATGAGTCTACTGATCGGAGAGTCCGATCCCCTGATCATACTCTCCGACAGAATCGCACAGTCAACACGTTTACTATGTCTGGATGAATTCCATGTCGATGATATCGCTGATGCGATGATACTCGAGAGGCTATTAGAAGGCATACTCAAGCGAGGAGTAGTTCTGATCACGACATCCAACTACTCCCCAGATGCACTGTATCCGAATGGGTTGAAACGACAGAACTTCTTAATGACCATTGATCTTCTGAAACAGTATCTGAAGATCGTGCACGTAGATAGCGGCACCGATTACCGATTAATAAGATCAAACCGTGAACCCCTATTTCTAGTGCCTGACCATGCTAGAGGTGAAGCTGAGAATGAGGCCTGTCTGGCACAATGGTTTGCAAGAATATCCGATGGAACACAGCTCGGTGAAGATTATATCGTGGTCCATGGTCGCTATATTACGGTGAGAAAGGTCGCATGCAACGTGGTATGGTTTGACTTCAAGGAGCTATGTAGCGGCAATCACTCCCAAGAAGACTATCTTGAAATCGCCCATCGATTTCCCACATTGATCTTGTCTCATATCTCGCGAATGCACGATGATAATGCCGATACTGCACGACGATTCACCTGGCTGATTGATGTCCTCTACGATAATAATGTCAGACTGATCGCCTCATCAGCAGCGCCACCCGATGAGATCTATGTTGGGGCACCTTCATCCAACGAGATCTCTCGCACCATCAGCCGATTGTCCGAGATGCAGACCCAGCATTATCTACAACTGCCGCATCATTCTAAAGATGTACCGTTATAGACTGCCGACATATAGACCCGGTCTGTCAGCTTTGAATGATTAACGAGTATGCAACAGACTAGAGTGAAACGAAGGAATAATGGGTAGACCAAGATATGAATTTAATATTGAAGAAGATCCATTCTTCACCTCATCAGGAAATGACGATATGAATTCAAGATGAAGGAGACATTCTCATGCGGAAATTTTGTTGATAAAAAAAGCCGCCCCTAGGGGCGGCTTTTTTCAACTACAAATACTTAAAAATGTTTTGCTTATTTTTAAATTACTTTGCAGGTGCAGCTTCAGGTTCAGCAGCAGCTTCTTTCGCAGCTTTTTCAAGTTCCTCATCAGACACTTGACCGTCACGTTTTTCCCAAAGGCTGGGAGGATACTGACCTGGCTTCCCTTCTCCAGGTGTTTTCTCCCGCATCTGGTCACAAGCGGTAAAAGATAGTGTTATCAGAGCGGCGGCGAGGAGCGGGTAGACTCTCATTATTAATCTCCTTTATCTAGTTTATGGCGGGTCGTAGTGTGTTACTAAAAATTTGGTCACTTAAATCTACAAGGACCACTACATTAATATCAGAGAACATAAATGTTGTCCAGTAAATTTGGATCAATTTATGCATTTCCCTTAAAGGAGGTTCTTCGCTAAGAACTAATCCTAGCAATAATTACAGGCATATCGGGGAAATCTGTACCCAGATTTCAATTATTTACGACGATATACCCATAGAGATACCACTGAAATAGCAGTGAAATGACCTCCTCATCAAGGCCCTCTCCTGCTGCAATCTCATGCTGATCAGCGAGTCTCTCCAGTACGCGGCGGGCTATAACGCCCACTAGACAAGCCTCTCCATTCAGAAAAACACTCTTCCCCCTGCACAGCATCCGACTTTTTAAATCTAGACGTAGACCATTTCTCTTAACTTGCTGCATAAATTTCTTCTGTGTCAGAGGAGGTGATGGTTGTGTGAAGAAAACGTGAATTTTAGGTTCGGTAAGGTAGATACCGATGAACTGCTCAATGTCAGATTTATTCCATTTAATTTTAGCCAGTGCAAGACCCACCTGCTGCAAAAGGGACGAACTGATATGCGAGGGATGACTCTGCAAGGTGATATCCGGGTCATGATAGATACCATCGATCTCAATACTGTCCTGCAGATGGACTAAGAACTGAGTGGCCAGCTCCTGATAGCTCGGCGCTCGAAAACCGATTGAGTAGGTCATGCAGTCATCCTCGGCCCCTCCATTGTGGGCGGATCCGGGCGGCAAATAAAGCATATCACCCGGCTCCAGAATCCATTCTTGCTCGGGTCGAAAGTCGTTCAGAATTTTCAATGGAGCATCTTCAATTAAGCTTCGGTCATGCTGCGAAGAA
>CAJBQQ010000098.1 GCA_903957805.1 uncultured Pseudomonadota bacterium
ACAATGTTGTGACCCAGGTGATTGCATTCGAAGGAGATGGCACACTGATGGAGTATGTCGGCGGCTACGATGATTGGGTCCGGGCAAAGAACTTTGTAAAAACAACGATAAATCAGGAAACAATTCAGAAACAGCCTCTAACCTCACCGACCAAGTCTCTCAAGTCAACTCCCCGCACAAAGTTAAGCTCCAATGAACTCCGGGAACTGGAGTCACTCCCCGCAAAGATCGAGACTCTGGAACGGGAACAGGCTGACATTGCCCACCGGCTGGCGGATCCAGCTATTTACCGTGACAAACAAAGTGAAGTCAAGGTGTTACAGTCACGTTCGACTGCAATCGAGGGGGAATTAACGGGTGCTCTTGCTCGTTGGGGTGAACTAGAGGCAAAACAATCTATAACAACAACCTAGATGGAAGAATAGTATTAGATTTCATTAATCAGGACCACTTTATCCATTGACCGAAAATGGCACATCGTTTACAGTGGCGTTTTTGAAGAAGGGGGTACCGACAATGAAGCAATCAGCAATGGTGAAACTACTTTCCGGATGCCTACTCTTGGCAGTTTCCAGTATGGCTCAAGCTCAGGCTGGGGGAGATGCCGGAGAATTAGAAGCTCGCTCGATAGCTGCCAGCAGTATGTCTCACGCCCAAGCTGGGGGAAATGCCGCAGCAGGTAAGCAGAAAGCATCCATGTGTGCCGGTTGCCATGATATAGAGGGTTACCGCACCGCCTTCCCTAAGGTCTACCATGTTCCCAGGCTCAGGGGGCAGCACGGTGAATATATGCTCAAGTCGCTCGAAGGCTACAAGAATGGCAGCCGTAGCCATCCCAGCATGGACGCCATCGCGGTCACACTCACCGCTCAGGATATGAAGGACTTGGTTGCTCATTACACCAGCGGTGGAAGATAATTTCGTCATATCACGTAAGGATATCATCATGAAAAAAATGATCATTGCAGCAATGAGCGCCTCATGGCTGCTAGTTTCTGGACAGGGAATCGCTGCCGATATCGAAGCCGGCAAGAAGAAAGCCTCTGAAACGTGTGCGGCCTGTCATGGCGCCGATGGCAATAGCCCAACTCCGAACTTCCCAAAGCTCGCCGGTCAGCATGCGGACTATCTAGCAAAGGCACTGAACGACTATAAATCTGGCGCCCGTAAGGACCCCATTATGGGCGGCATGTCGGCAGCTCTGAGCAAACAAGATGTTGAAAATCTGGCGGCCTACTATGCCACTCAGCCTGGCCTGAAGACCAAGTAGCACACTACAAAACGAGCGGGGATACCCCGGTCGAGATTCTAACGAATCAAAAAAGGGCCTATCGGCCCTTTTTTTATACTCTCTGATCAGCCCTCTCGTCGGTCTAAACAGTCAAAATAGATCGTCGCATCCGGTGCAGACTGCCCACGCTGCGCTTGCCAGATCATTTCCGCCAAACACTCTATGACTTGATGCATGGCCTCGTGTTCATCTCCGCACCTTTTCAGCAGACGGTCAAAACGCTCACATATACCCACCGGCTGATCAATAGAGAGTTGCTCCTTGATGGCGATATGCATACTCATATGCAGAAAAGGATTGGTATCCCCCATTTCTGGCGAGTAATCCTTGTCGCGATAACGTTCAATATCATCGAGTATTCGGTGGTATTCCGGGTGCAGCAGGATTACCCCCAGCGCCATATCCTCCATCCCAGAGAGCACTTCCCGATGGCGGTACTTATGCCAGGCATCGAAAAAGAACTGGCGCGCTTGATCTCTTGAGGGATTAAACATTCATCAGCCTGATACTTGTGTAGTGGAATTATTCTTCGCTACCTTCTGCTTAAACTCGCATAAATCGTTGATCCCACATATGCCGCATTCTGGTTTGCGAGCCTTACACACATAACGCCCGTGCAGGATCATCCAGTGATGAGCATCATGACGGAACTCCTCGGGGATGAACTTCAACAACTTTAGCTCCACCTCCAGTACATTCTTCCCGGGAGCGATTCCAGTCCTGTTGGCAACCCTAAAGATATGCGTATCCACGGCAATGGTCGGCTCTCCAAACGCGGTATTCAATACCACGTTTGCGGTCTTACGTCCCACACCAGGAAGTCTCTCTAACTCATCACGTGTCCGTGGAACTTGGCTGCCATGATCTTGGATTAGGATCTTGCAGGTAGCCAGAATGTTCTTCGCTTTAGTTTTAAATAGCCCAATGCTCTTGATGTTATCCCGTAATCCCGCCTCCCCCAACTCAAGGATTCTTTCTGGTGTATTAGCTCTAGGGAAGAGTCTCTTAGTCGCCAGATTCACGCTCTTGTCAGTCGCTTGAGCAGAGAGCACCACAGCCACCAGTAACTCGAATGACGTACTGTATTCCAGCTCGGTCGTGGGGTGAGGATTAGCCGTCCTGAAACGGGTAAAAATTTCGCGACGTTTAATTATATTCATGGGTCGAACTAAGAAAAAAACTATTGTGTAATCTGTCTTCTATTAATCAGCCATCTGACTGATGCGGCGGAGTGCGCTTTAGTGTCGACAGCATTGCGGCTCTTTTAGAATCTCTGGAGGCCGATACGGTTTTCTGGGCAAATTTTTCTACTTGTTCTTGCTCCTCACGATCGAGTCTAAGTAGCCTGAATTGGTAGCGCTCTCGTGCGTGATCGGCCACTCTCTTTTTTACTTCACTCTCGTTCAATGACCCATTCTCAATAGGAATGGAATGGCTACTTTCTAGAGCGACGACAGATTTAGTGGGAGGAGTCATTCTGATACAGTCCACCGGGCAGGGGGCAAGGCAGAGTTCACAACCGGTGCACTCAGCCTCGATCACCGTATGCATCTGCTTAGCAGCTCCTACAATCGCATCCACCGGGCAGGCATCGATACAGAGTGTACATCCGATACAATCCTGCTCATCAATCAGCGCTACCGCCTTGAGCTTAGTCATACCATTCGTAGCATTCAACGGTATCGGATTGACCCCCAACAAATCAGCCAACTGTTGGATACCAGCCTCACCGCCCGGCGGGCATTGATTGATACCTGCACTGCCTGCGGCAATCGCCTCTGCATAGGGCATGCAACCAAGAAACCCACACTGACGACACTGAGTTTGCGGCAGGATTGAATCTATTCTTTCTATCAGAATATCTCTTCTCATCCGACGAGAAAGCAATTTAGGGTGTACATACCGCCTGTACAGACTCGCGGACCAGATCAGGGCCGCGATAAATTAGACCGGTATAAATCTGCACCAGACTCGCGCCCGCAGCTATTTTCTCTTTTACATCGGCTGCGCACATGATGCCTCCCACACCGATAATTGGGAGGGATCCTTGCAACATGGCCTGTAACTGTTGGATGACCGCAGTAGCACGCTGTTTCAGCGGCGCGCCGCTTAGCCCGCCTGTCTCGCTCGCATATGGCAATCCCTCCACACCGAGTCGTGAAAGGGTGGTATTTGTAGCGATTACACCGTCAATACGGTGCCTCATCAATAGCGCAGCGATGGCGTCAAGCTGGAGGGGCTCCAGGTCCGGTGCAATCTTTACCACCAGCGGCTTATAGCTGCCATATTTATCAGCCAACCTTTCTTGTTCAACTTTTAGAGTACTGAGTAATTGGTCGAGTTCTGCAGCATTTTGTAACTGCCGCAGATTCGGCGTATTGGGTGAGGAGATATTGGCCACGATATAGCTAGCATGAGGATAAACTTCACGTAGGCACAGCAGGTAATCATCAACTGCCCTATCTGTGGGTGTATCAAAATTCTTGCCTATATTAATACCCAGTATGCCCCGGTAATTTGAACGCTTGATATTCGCGACCATTTTATCCACACCGTGATTATTGAATCCCAGACGATTGATAATGGCATTCGCCTGGGGGAGGCGGAATATTCTCGGCCGTGGATTCCCGGGCTGGGGGCGGGGGGTGACCGTACCTATCTCGATGAAGCCAAAACCGAGATCGGCAAGTGCGTCAATATGCTCCCCATCCTTGTCCAGCCCTGCTGCTAATCCTACCGGGTTAGGGAAATCAATGCCCATGACCTTGCTCGACTGGCAGGAGAACGGCTGGCCCGGAAGCAGCCCAAGCCGGCGGGCCTTCTCAATTGCATTGAATGTAAG
>CAJBQQ010000099.1 GCA_903957805.1 uncultured Pseudomonadota bacterium
GGTGAGTGGGGTATCGCAGACACGGACCTCGATCGTTCCGAACTCTGGCTTTGGGCGGATATCCCAATAAAAATCCTTCATCGATTCGACCACACCGGTCTCGGTCATTTTGCTAAAAAAGCGTTCAAAATCTTCCCAGCTCAAGACGAATGGCGCTCGACCGCTGAGAGGGAAGGAGAAGACAGAATTGAGCCTAGCAGATGCGAATCCCGTGTCATGACCCTGAACGAAGGGGGATGAGGCCGAGAGTGCGATGAAGTGGGGGACATAACGTGACATCATGTGTAACAGATGTAACGCCTCATCCGGCCCGGGGCAGCCGATATGGACATGCTGACCGAATATGGTGAACTGCTTGGCAAGGTATCCGTACAGGTCTGACAGGTAGTGGAAACGTGGTGCATCGAAGATCTTCTGCTCGCTCCAGTGTTGGAATGGGTGAGTCCCACCACCCGCCACAGCGATATTAAGAAATCGGCCAGCATCTGATACGGTCTTTCTCAGGGAGTTCAACTCCTCGACCAGAGGGACGTATTCATGATGGATCGAGGTATTGATTTCAATCATGCTGCGGGTCATCTCGGGCTTTATTTCACCGTGGTGTGTCTTCCTCGCTATCCGTCGTAGCATGTCCGGTGCCGATGAGACCAGGTCATAGTCATTGCAGTTGAGTAGCTGTAGCTCGAGTTCAACACCGATGCTCAGTGGCTTGGATGACGCGAATGGCATCAGGCTCATGATCTCCCCTCCAGCGTCTCTCCAGTTCCTCGTAGCGCCATCTGTACCAAGATCGGACTGACGAGTTCAAGTATCACGATACAGCTCATTAAGACCAGTCCCATTCCGGATGCAAAGTCAGGGAAGGCCGCTGCGGTGTCCAGCGTTAGGAGTAGCGTGAGGCTAGACATCGGTGCCAGCGCGATCCCGAGTGCCAGCCCCTGTTTGAGATTAATACCGCTGAACCTTGCCAGGAGCAGGACCGGTGTGAGCTTGGCGGCGGTGCGTACTAGAATCAGCAGTAGGACCATCATCAGACTATCTCGTATCCCGCTGAGATTTGCCGTTAGGCCATTGGCAGTAAACATCAATACCACCAGAACGGCGCCGGCAGAACCAAAGTGTGGAAGGAAGGTATGAGGACGGTGCCGACGATAACGGACGATCAGTCCGGCCGAGAGGAGTATCAGCATCGGACTGAGCTTGAGTGTTGATGCAACGATGGTTGCGATTGCGATCATCCCGAACAAGAGGAATGAGAATGTCTCCTCGTGGCGTCCTAGGTGACGGTGGATCGTATTAAAGACATTACCAAACAACCAACCCAGAACGGCAGACCCTCCGATCAGGTAGAGGGGTTGTAGAACCGTGTGGATTAGGCTGGTGCCGGACTCATCGTACATGAACGCGACCGCAATTTTATGACATATGATGGCGTAGATGCAGTTGAGCGCGGTCATCAATAATAACCTCTCAGTGACCTGCCCCTGAGCACGAGACTCTGTCGCTGTTCTTACGACGATGGCAGGAGAGGTGGCGATGCAGATTGAGGCAACGACCGCGGCCGTGACGTGTTCGACATCAAACCACAGGAGAAGTGCAAAGACCGCAAAAAAAGTTGCTGAAGACTCTAGCAGGCTGGTAAATGCAATCCAGAGATTGGCCTTAAGCCATCTTAAATTTACCTTGCTGCCCAGTTCAAATAATAAGATACCGAGTGCCAGATCAACCAGTAGCCGCCACTCGGATGCGGGTAGTTCAGGGATCAGGTTGAGCCCGGCAGGGCCCATTAAAAGGCCAACCCCAACATAACCGACGATCCGAGGTAGTCGTAGATACCGTACCAATCCCTCCCCAACCAGTACCGCAATCACCAGTGCCAGTGCGAGCCATAGGGCCGGACTGACAGAGAGCGGCCAGATAGGGAGGTAGGATGAGAGGGTCACGTCTGGATACGCATCGATAGATCCACTGCCCGTATATTCTTGGTTAAGCTGCCGACAGAGATCCGATGAACTCCGGTCATAGCGATCATTCTCACACTCTCGATCGTGACCCCTCCAGATGCTTCCAGTATGACTTTACGGCCGACTCGACTATTAGCGAGATCGACCGCCTTGGATAGTTGGTCAAGATCGAAGTTATCCAGAAGAATCATCTCTGCACCTGCATCCAGAGCTTGTCGTAATTGATCAAGCGTCTCCACCTCAATCTGAATGAATACTCCCAGTGGGACGATCTTTCTGGCGGCATTCATCACCTGATCGATACCACCCACAGAGATGATGTGGTTCTCCTTGATGAGTATTCCGTCATAGAGCCCCATCCGGTGATTGATGCCGCCACCACACGTCACTGCGTACTTCTGTGCAATTCTCAGACCGGGAAGAGTCTTTCGAGTGTCCACGATCACCGCCCTCGTTCCGGATACGGCCGATACATACAGTCTAGTCTGTGTAGCAACAGCGGATAGTGTTTGTAGGAAATTTAATGCAGACCTCTCAGCCGTGAGGAGTCCACGTGCATCTCCCATCAGGTGACATATCGTTTGTCCGGCGGTGATGATGTCACCATCCTGTGCAGACCAATCGATCCGGGAGTGTGGATCAACCTTCCTGAAACAGGATTCAAACCACTCTGTACCGCAGAGGGTTGCATCCTCTCTGCTGATGA
>CAJBQQ010000100.1 GCA_903957805.1 uncultured Pseudomonadota bacterium
GCCACCTCTGTCCCCCTTGCTGAGAAACTCCTACCCATCGTAAGAAAAGAAATTGCCCAGACGGGCCTTCTGAATCAGCTCAATGATTTTATGCGTAGGGGAGAAAAGTTAGGTCTGGTGACAGATTCAGATCCGGATGTCGAGACGTACCTGACACAAAAAATTCTAGATGGCTACTACCTCATGATGGCGGAAGAAGAACGTGCCATCCGAAAAGACCCGATCGGTCAGGGGAATAAACTGCTGCAACATGTATTCGGTGGACTCAGATAAAGATTGAATTAAGTTTCTCCGCTACCCGTACCTCACTTAGCAGCCCTCCTCCCATCCTCTACCAATTCCGTAGCAATCCACTCGGTCAATTCTCCGGTCAAACGATCAACCGCCACGGTGAGGGCATGGACTGCTCCTGTGGCGTCGGGCTGAGTGGTCTCTTGATCGATACTGAAGTTGCGTTGAGAGAGTAACTGTCGGCCCCCTCTCGAGACCAGGCTGGCTCGTAGCCTGACCACCACCCTGCTCTGATCAGGTGTATCAAATACCTGAGAAAACTCTTCCAGTCCGATCCGTAGAATATAATCCGCACGAACGCCATCCCCCGCACCGAGAACTGCATTCGGGGTCACACTCGCGAGATGACTTCTGACTCGGTGGGTGATCAGTGCTGCCGGTGAGGCCGCCCACCTGCTATTGGCATATCCATGTGATTGAGATGGATCATGATAGGCAAGGCGATACTGAATCGATTGACTATCCAACCAGGGTGGGGATACCGCATCCGCCACCATCAGGCTTGCCCATGTCGGCATCTGAACGATTGAAGAGGAATCTGCCGAGCGGAGTAGACCCAGGTCATACACCGTGGACGATGTCCTGGGCTGGGGAGTGACCGAGCAGCCTGTAATCAGGATGGACAAGATTAAAATAGTTTTTTTAATTTTCATTTTGTTAGACCCTGGGGTGTGACAAAACCATTCTCTCCTGGTCCTGGCTGGGTTGGCACTCTTCCGAACAGAAGGCTACGTGGCTGCTCCTCCAGCTGCAACAGAACCCGGTCTGCACTACGAGTGCTGCGCGAAATGCCGTGACTCGCATCACGCATCTTGGGGAGTGTTTCTGACAACTCTTCTGCGGTGTCTGACAGACTGTCAATGATCCCTCCCCGTTGATTCATCTTGGTCACAATCAGATTCAGATCGGTCATTAATTGGTTGGTCCTCTTCAGCGTAATGCTGGCCTCTTCCGCCAGTTCTGGAAGAGCCTTAAGACCCGGTTGAATCTGACTGGCAATACTATCAAGTTGTCCACTTGCACCCTCTACATTACTCAGAATGTGAGAGATGTGTGACTGGTTCTTATCATCTAACAATGCATTCAAACGACCTGCTAGCTCGTTTGCATTACTCAGAAAGTGTTGCCCGGAATTGGTAATATTATCCAGTGTAGAAGGCCTCAGTGGAATCCTTGCCAGCTGATCATGACTGCTCTCCAAACGTTGTGGAGAATTACCATCATCATTTAACTGTATGAAC
>CAJBQQ010000101.1 GCA_903957805.1 uncultured Pseudomonadota bacterium
ATCGAACAGACCGTGAAGACCCTGGCAATAATTGCAAATGGAGAGATGTACTTATTGTTATTACGTGGGGATCACCACCTGAATGAAGTGAAAACCAGGAAGGCCCTCTCTCTTGATGAATTTCGTCTGGCAAATGAAGAAGAGATTCTTGCAAAGACTGGTTGTCTTCCAGGGTATATCGGACCGGTCGGTCTGGGATTACCCATTATTGCGGATAAATCTGTCGCGGGAATGAGTAACTTCGTTTGTGGAGCGAACGAAGCCGATCATCATTTAAAGAGTGTCAATTTTGGCCGTGACACCAAGGAGCCCGATCATGTCTTCGATATTCGTAACGTGGTCTCAAATGATCTCTCTCCTGACGGCAAAGGTAAACTTGAGATCTGCCGCGGCATTGAGGTCGGCCATATTTTTCAGCTACGTACTAAATATTCGGAGGCAATGAAGGCCCACTATCTTGACGAGTCTGGACAGTCACAGGTGATGGAAATGGGTTGTTACGGGATCGGTGTGTCGCGTATCGTCGCGTCTGCGATTGAGCAGAATCATGACGATCATGGGATCATCTTTCCATCTGCAATGGCCCCGTTTCAGTTGGTTATTGTACCCATCGGTCTGAGGAAGAGTGCACAGGTCAAAGATACGGTAGAGGGGTTGTACACAGAACTCTCCAATGCTGGTATCGAAGTCCTGCTGGATGACCGCGATGAGCGTCCCGGAATCATGTTTGCGGATATGGAACTGATCGGCATTCCTCACCGGATCGTTATCGGTGAACGCGGTCTGAAAGAGGGTAATATCGAATACCAGGGCCGTCGGGATGACAACTCTCAGGCCATCCCTCTAGAGGGTGTAGTTGATTTTCTGAAATCAAGAGTATCTGAGAGTCAGGTGAAGTAACTCTAGTAACATTTCCCCGCCTCACTCGGACAGAAGTGTTCAGCGGTTCCGAAGCTGGACCGGTTCGCCGGGTGGGCTCTTCGTGCTACTTGCCGAATAATCACGCATGAAATCCTCGAGGCTTTTCCGAGAAATTATCCCGACCTTGTAGGCGGCCGGTCTGCCTGCGGGATTGAACAGATAGGTGGTGGGCAGCATCGACACCGGACCAACTTGTGCAGCGACACTCTTACTACCAAACACAATTGGGTAAGAGATCGCCAGAGAATCGACAAACTTCAATACCGTTTTTGGGTCTCTGTAATCCATCACGATACCGATCACCATGACATCCTTGCGGCTTTCATAGAGCGATACCAGGTCTGGAATTTCTTCTAAACAGGGTGGGCACCATGTGGCCCAGAAATTTATTAGAACCCACTTACCTCGATAGTCAGACAGGGAGTGTATCTTCCCAGAGGTATCCGCGAAGGAGAATCCTTGAGACTGAGCGGCAGATGAAAGAAAGGTCAATAGGCACAGCAGCAGAGTGGCAGAGTAATGTTTTATTTTCATGGATTCACGCTTGGGAACCGTGGTGAATGTGGGATATTGCTATACCTGAGGGTGTGCCTGATTCAGCTTGCTGTGCAATTTGTTGAGCGCACTAAGATAAGCCTTGGCTGAGGCTACGACGATATCAGTGTCCGATCCGTGACCATTAACAACGCGTCCAGATTTTTGAAGACGGACCGTAACCTCTCCCTGTGAGTCAGTGCCGCTGGTGATGTTATTCACTGAATATAATTGTAAGTCGGCACCACTGGCCAGTATTTTTTCAATGGCGCAGAAAGTGGCGTCGACCGGTCCGCTACCGTCCGACTCGGCCTGCAGCTCTTTACCGCCCTCGGCAATTACGACCCTCGCATGAGGCGTCTCACCGGTTTCACTATGTGCAATTAAAGACAGGAGTTTGTATTGTTCCTGCGGGGTCATGGCTTCATCTGATACCAACGCATGTAAGTCTTCATCGAAGATGTCATGTTTCTTATCGGCCAATTCCTTGAAACGCATGAATGTAGTATTGAGCACTTCTTCCGACTCGAGCGCGATGCCAAGTTCGGCCAGACGGCTGCGAAAGGCGTTACGACCTGAGTGCTTGCCGAGCAGTAGCTTGTTTGCACCCCATCCAACATCTTCCGCACGCATGATCTCATAGGTCTCACGGTGCTTGAGTACGCCATCTTGGTGTATGCCAGATTCATGCGCAAATGCATTCGCGCCGACAATGGCCTTATTGGGCTGAACAGGAAAACCGGTAATGCCAGATACCAGCTTACTGGCAGGTACGATATGAGTTGCATCTATGCGAGTGTCACACGGGAAGAAATCTTGGCGGGTTCGTATCGCCATCACGATCTCTTCCAGTGCTGCATTGCCCGCACGTTCGCCGAGTCCGTTGATGGTGCACTCCACCTGGCGAGCCCCGTTCATTACCGCGGCCAATGAGTTAGCCACTGCTAAACCCAAATCATTATGGCAATGTACCGAGAAGATCACTCGGTCGGAGTTTGGTATGCGCTCGCGTAAGGTGCGGACTAAGTTGCCGAACTGTTCTGGCATGGTATAGCCAACGGTGTCAGGGATATTGAGTGTGGTTGCCCCCGCTTCGATCACAGCATCCAGTACCCGGCAGAGGAACGTAATATCCGATCGGCCAGCATCTTCAGGAGAGAATTCCACGTCATCGGTATACTGGCGGGCCCACTTCACCGCTTTTACTGCTTGCTCTATCACTTGCTCTGGAGACATGCGTAGCTTCTTCTCCATATGAATCGGAGAGGTGGCGATGAAGGTATGAATGCGGCCAGAATTGGCGCCCTTCAAGGCTTCGCCGGCACGTTTAATGTCTGCTTCGGTAGCCCGGGCCAGTCCACAGACGGTGCTATCCTTGATACTGTCAGCAACCGCTTTAACGGCCTCGAAGTCGCCATTGGAGGCGGCGGGGAAGCCAGCTTCGATAATATCTACGCGCATGCGCTCGAGTTGACGTGCGATACGGACCTTTTCTTCCTTAGTCATGGACGCGCCAGGACTCTGCTCTCCATCGCGTAACGTTGTATCAAAAATAATCAAATGGTCTTTCACAGCATTCTCCGGTTGAAGGAATGTATTGCGATTGTAATACGGAATCCGTAAAACAGATTCAACAGAGCAAATTCAGGGGAGAGATCGGGTCAGTTAGCGCGCAAGGCGCAGCAGCTCGGCCAGTAATGGCAAATCGACAAGGGGGTAGAGAGAAGAGGGGGCACGTTCAATGTACTTCATGAGATCAAATATAAACGGTTTTTACTGTTTGTGCAACGAGGACCATCAGGCAATCGGAGCCCTGATATTCTTCCTTTTCTTCACCATTCGCCATACCCATACAACATAGCCCGACAAGACATAAAGTAGAAACAGAGAGAACAATACAACGGGTGGCTGGCTCGGGATGAGTACGAAGAAGAATAGTGCTAATAGAAGGATGGTGACGAAGGGAACGCTCTTGCGTAGGTTGATCTCCTTGCCGCTGTAATAAGGGAGGTTGCTCACCATGGTGAGACCCGCAAATAGAGTTGTCCCCCAAGCGATCCACTTGATGTCTGTTCCCTTCACTTGGAAATCGAGAGTCACCCATATCAGCCCAGCAATTAATGCCGCCGCCGCCGGGCTGGGCAGTCCTTGGAAGAAACGCTTGTCGACTATCCCGAGATTGGTATTGAAACGTGCTAGTCGAAGTGCGGCGCAAGCGCAATAAATAAAGGCCGCAATCCAGCCCAGCTTGCCCATATCCTTGAGGGCCCATTCATACATAACTAGGGCAGGAGCTGCGCCGAATGAAATCATGTCAGACAGGCTATCGTACTCTGCACCGAACTCGCTCTCGGTATGGGTAAGGCGTGCTACTCGGCCATCCAGCCCATCCAGCACCATTGCGATGAAAATTGATATGGCCGATTGTTCAAAATTTCCGTTTATCGCTTGCACAATCGCGTAAAAACCAGCGAATAATGCAGCAGTCGTGAACAGGTTAGGTAGCAGGTAAATGCCGCGGCGCCGTAGATTGGATTTGAGCAGGAAGCGGGGCATCTGAGGGTTAAGCCTTATTTACACAACACACGGGAAGACCGGTGCATGGTAAACGGTTATGACTGGATGGTAAACAGCAGGTAATACGCAGCTC
>CAJBQQ010000102.1 GCA_903957805.1 uncultured Pseudomonadota bacterium
ACAATGCCGCATTTCAGGCTCATGATTTATTGGGTAATGGGTGGGTTAGTGTGAAGCTTCAGCATAGCGGCTTGGCAGTTATCTTGATTAATCAACGGCCAGACCTCGAGACTGCGGCGGATTGATTCATCTATCAGTGGAGATTCTTCCTTATAGGGCGGCTGCAGAACGTAGTCAGCCACGACACTCTTGTCACCAGGATGACCGATTCCGATACGTAGCCGCCAGAAGTCCCTGGATGCGAGGTGAGCGGCAATATCTTTCAGCCCATTGTGGCCTCCAAGTCCACCCCCAAGTTTTAGCTTGGATGTTCCGGGGGGCAAGTCCAGGTCATCGTGAGCAACGAGGATCTGTTCAGGCTGGATCTTATAAAAACGACATATTGCAGAGACTGCTTTACCGCTCGCATTCATGTAGGTTTGTGGGTTAAGCAACCACAGCTCGTCCTCACCTTGGCCGATGCGAGCGCACAGACCATGAAACCGCGCCTCTGACCTTAGTGTTGAGTGAAGTTCCTCTGCCAGACGGCTTACCCACCAGGCCCCAGCATTATGGCGGGTGGCGGCATACTCCTTACCCGGATTACCAAGACCGACGATGAGTTTCATCGAGCATACCAGAGTTGCGGTTAACCATTAAAAAACCCGCCGGAACCAGGATGACTCCGGCGGGCCTGCTCAGCGGTTCCCTAGAACCGACGGATGCTATTTCTTCTTGCCGCTATCTTTCTTGTCAGCTTCTTTCGCGTCCGCATCTTTCTTCTGAACGGTCGTCGGGATGTCGGCAGCAGCAACCACGGCAGAGGCCTCCTCGGCAGCTACGGCACGGGGAATAATGATCGTTGCCACAGGCAGATTCTCACCCCGAGTCAATGAAGGAATTTCGACCCCTTTTGGCAGTCCTAGATCGCTCAAGTGTAGCGAATTAATAACGGTCAGATTACTCAGATCCACCGAGATGAATTCAGGCAGATCTTTTGGCAAGCAGGAGATCTCCAGTTCAGACAGGATGTGACTGACAATACCGCCAGAGACTTTTACACCGGGGGCAATATCGGCATTGATGAAGTGCAGCGGCACCTTCATGTGTATCTTCTTATTTTGATCAACTCGCTGGAAGTCGATATGCTGTATCTGTAATCTAAATGGATGCATTTGCAGGTCGCGTAATAAGACCTGCTCCTTCTTCCCATCCAGATCGAGAGATAGGATGGATGCATGGAACGCTTCTAGCTTGAGTTTGTGATACAGATTATTGTGATCTAACTCGATAGATTGCGCCTGAGTCTCTCCGCCATAAATGATCCCCGGAACCTTACCGGAACCACGGAGGCGGCGGCTCGCACCCTTGCCTTGTAACACGCGCTTATTGGCGCTAATTTCGATTTGCATTTTACTTCTCCAAGATAAGGATCATCCGCGACCAGATGATCCGACTACAAAAGGGCGCATAACACGCCCAACCCTATTCCATGAATAGTGAACTCACTGAATCCTCGTTACTGATTCGTAACACTGTCTCTGCCAATAGACTGGCAACACTCAACTGAAAGATACGGTCGCAGGCCTTGGCATCCTCACGAAGGGGGATGGTATCCGTGACCACTAACTTATCCAGCGCTGAGCTCTGAATCCGTTCCACTGCATTACCCGACAGAACGGCATGCGTACAATAGGCCATTACGCTCGATGCGCCTTGTTCTTTCAGTGCCCTGGCAGCCTCACACAAGGTATTGGCGGTATCGACCATGTCGTCCATGATGACGCAATTACGACCCTTAACCTCGCCGATGATGTTCATCACTTTAGCCACATTGGGCTTCGGTCGGCGCTTGTCAATGATCGCCAGATCACATTCTAAACGCTTTGCCATTTGCCTTGCCCGTACCACACCGCCGACATCGGGAGAGACCACGACCAGGTTTTGGTAATTACTTTTCCATAAGTCACCCAGCAGTATCGGCATGCTATAGATATTGTCCACAGGGATATCGAAGAACCCTTGGATCTGATCTGCATGCAAGTCCATCGTCAGTATCCGGTCAACGCCGACTGTGGCCAGCATATTAGCAACGACCTTGGCTGTGATCGGGACCCTTGCGGAACGTGGCCTTCTGTCTTGGCGGGCATAGCCGAAATAAGGTATTGCAGCAGTGACACGTCCAGCAGAGGCCCGTTTCAGCGCATCCACCAGTACCAGTAACTCCATCAGGGTGTCGTTGGTGGGAGCACAGGTCGACTGCAATATAAATACGTCCTTGCCGCGAACATTCTCCAGAATCTCAACCATGATCTCGCCGTCGCTGAAACGGCCTACGGTTGCCCGTCCCAGATGGATATTGAGATGTCGCACAACATCCTGAGCCAGCTTCGGATTGGCATTGCCAGTGAAGACCATCAAGCTATCGTAGGCCATGGCTAGAGATGGAGACTAGAGACGTGGATAAAGGACACAACTTACTCCTGATCAAACCGGATCTGCCAGATGATCGTGGCGGTCTTGGGTTCTAACATCTGAAATTGGCTGGGGAGGTAGGGATCGAACCTACGAATGCCGGAATCAAAATCCGGTGCCTTACCACTTGGCGACTCCCCAAAATTATTGTTCCGCAAAATCATACATGGGATGACGATCCAGTCCCCGAGCTACAATTCCTTGCATATCGACGGGAAGCTGTGTCAATGCTTCTTGTGCCTGTGCCTCGCTAGCGAACTCAGCAAACACGCACGCACCTGAACCTGTCATTGCCGCCATCGTAGCGTTGTTAAGCTGCCTGAGCCACTGCAGATGCTTCGCAACTTCAGGATATGCTCGGCACACCACCAGCTCCAGATCGTTATGTCCCTGAGCGATGGAAAAGGGCGGTATTTTGATGGGAATCGTGTTTCGTGTCAATTCGTTACTGGCAAAGACCTGGGCCGTTGGTACCTGTACCGGTGGGGTGAGGACAAGGTACCAGGCTGATGGTAGCTTGATGGGGGTGAGTTTCTCGCCGACCCCTTCGGCAAAGGCATTCTCGCCAAAAATGAATACCGGCACATCTGCTCCCAACCGGAGTCCAAGCTCCATCAGGCGGGCTCGTGTCCAGCCGAGTCCCCATAATCGGTTGAGCGCGAGTAAAGTAGTGGCCGCATCCGAGCTTCCGCCGCCCAGCCCTCCGCCCATCGGGATATGTTTCTCCAGAGAGATATCAACCCCAAAAGAGGTATTACTTTCCTGCTGTAATAGCTTAGCAGCCCTGACGCACAGGTTGCTCTCATCAGGTACGCCGGGGGTGGGCGTATGCAGCTTTACCGTACCATTCTCTTGCAATGTGAAGCTTAGCGTATCAGAGAAATCAAGGAATCGAAAAACGGTCTGTAGCAGGTGATAACCGTCCGTCCTACGTCCTACTACATGTAGAAAAAGATTGATCTTGGCGGGTGCGGGGTAAGTAAGCATATTCATCAGAATTGAATGGGTGTGTTAGTCGGTCTTCCACTGATCGATGACCAGTCTTATCCGAAGATCGCCACGGTTGAGCATCAGCACCTTGGGGCGTTCAATTTGAAATTGCCCTGATGGAAAGTAACTCGCGTAAGCAATCTCCCAGCCGTCCTGCCGGATAGTGACAACTCGTCCATCACTGTCCCGGTCCAGTGAGGCAGCCGTCGTAGGGGAGTTCATGCTCTGTATCCAGTATTGCAACCCCTCGAGTGGTAGATACCAACCTAAAACTTGTTCGGTTAAATGCTCCATACTGGCAGCGTGATAGACCTTTTTCTCTGAGGTGGTGAGGCTAACACCTCCAGCGCCGGACTGAATCTGCGCCACCACCTGACCTAAGGGGGACAAGAGTAGGATCTCGTCGCCCATATCTGTGTGCTGCCAGTGAATGCCGCCAGAGAAGCCCTGCCTTTCGTCTCTCACCGAGACCCTGCCGATTAGCCCAAAATTAGCGGGTCTTGCGCCATCCTTAAT
This sequence comes from uncultured Pseudomonadota bacterium, assembly GCA_903957805.1. Classification (GTDB taxonomy): domain Bacteria; phylum Pseudomonadota; class Gammaproteobacteria; order Burkholderiales; family Nitrosomonadaceae; genus VFJL01. The sequence continues at coordinate 3,961 of CAJBQQ010000102.1, forward strand.
AATTGAGGACTCAATAAGAGAGGTATTGATGACAGCATTCTTGTTGTTGAGAGCAGCGCAACTAACCAAGAATGGGAAGAGAAAAAGAATCATCCCATATCGATTAGCAGGTGAGGGACTCTCGCAACGAGCCCCCTCTCCACCGCAATAACTCGTCACTGGGGTATGAACTTCTTAATGGTCTTAAGTAGCGCCTCGTTGTTAGGCCCGCTTTTAAGCGCGGAATTCCAGATCTCCCGCGCTTCATCTTTTAAATCCTGTGCCCACAAGACCTCGCCCAGATGGGCTCCAATTTCAGGATCTGGATAGATCGTGAATGCCCGTCTCAGGTAGTCAGTCCCTTGGTTAAGATCGCCCATGCGGTAATGTACCCATCCCAAGCTGTCCATTATGTAGGGGTCATTGGGAGAGAGTGTGCTCGCCCTCTCGATCAGTTCCAGTGCCTCTATCAAACGTCGGTTATGTTCTACAAAGCTGTATCCGAGGGCATTATAAGCGTGCGCATGATCGGGCTTCAGTTGAATTAGTTTCCGCAGGCCACGCTCCAGTATCTCGGGCTTGCCGATCTTGTCCGCTGCTAGGGCATGGTCATAAAGTAGCTCAGGATAGTTGGGCAGCTTTTCCAAGCCACGACTGAGAACAGAGAATACCTCCTGATCAGCGCCTGCCTCGCGAAGCAACTGCGCCTCTGCAATTATCAGCTGAGCTGCTTGCTGATCACTCGTGGAGGGAAGTTGCTGCAAGTGTTGGCGGGCTTCGGTAATCTTACCCTGCTTCGCCAGCAGCACGGCATACCTAATTTGCGATGGAAGATACTGATTGCCACTGGTTACAGAGAGATACCATTTCATCGCTGCTTCAGTTTGCTGAGTCTTCTCATAAATTCCCGCCAAGTAGAAGCGGACCACCCCCGGCTCTCTATAATCTAACTCTAGAACCCTCTTGAAATTCACTTCCGCTGCATCGTAATCACGCAACTCCATCGACAGAAGGCCCACCGCCAGGATGATGTCAGCATTAGCCGGGTTCTCCATCAGCAATTTTTGGAACTGTTCTCGCGCCTGGAGATAATGTTTTTCTGCCGTCAATAAACGGGCATAGGCAACGCGCGTATCGTTGTACTTAGGATAGCTATCGAGATACTCTTTATAAAATTCAATGGCTGCGCTGCCAGAGGCGCGTTGTAATATCCGACCCAGATAGATCGCCGCTGTCTCCCAATTCGGACGCAATGCTAGGGCCTGTTTCATTTCTGCCAATGCAGTATCGAACTGGTTGGCAAACCACGCTGCTTGGGAGATGGCGAAGTGGGCCTCCGGCAGATCAGGATAGGGCTTGGAGAGATGTTGTACCAGTTCAAGTATCGCAGGCTTATCGGTGCTACGGGCGAGGAGGCCGTTCAGTTGCATAAATGCCTCGTGAATACCGTTTCCCTCAGAGGCCAGTAGCCTCTCCAGATGAGGGCGAGCCTCGTCCAACCTGTCTACACTAACGAGTAGCGCGGCAGTCGTCTGACGGGCGTTCATTGCATTTGGATCAAGTTCCACCCAGAGCGCAGCCGTTTCAAGTGCCGGTGCTGGCTGACGAGAGTGCAGTGCCACCTCGGTTGCGCGTTGAGCTATGCGCGGGTCACGTGTGCTCCTTGCAAGTCTGAGATAGATCCCGGTAGCGATCTCTGATTCGCCGCGTTGCAGCGCTGTTTCTCCTAGTAAAAAGTCGAACAGCATGGGTTCGGTCAATCGCTGCACGGGCAATTTTAATTGCCCAGCCTTGGCCTGCTCTGATGACTCGCCTCCAGTCCTAGACGGAATCTGTACACAGGCGACAAGGCTGAGCGGCAGCAGCACGCCAAGAATTTTAAGATTCATGGAAAAATCCAGACAGGGTTCAAAAATAAGGCTATAAAGGGCGGGACAAGCTTCAATACATCTCACATATTAGGTATATTTCATGCTTATCACAAGTAGACATTGAGAGCGGATCTGAATGATTGCAAAAGACCGCTAGGCTCGGTGCGGACGCCATTATCAATTTAGAGCGTGGGTGACCTGCTGTTTGATAGCTGAAAGCAGACGTAAACAATCAAATGACGTGGTAGTTGTTCAAGAATCGCGATCCATGGAAGGGCCCTCATGAATGAACAAACGGTTTCCACTACCATCCTGGCCCAAGGTCTTTGTCGAGACTTTGGCAATCGCGCCGCAGTATGCGAAGTCAATCTGGAATTGAGGCGTGGTGAAGTACTGGGATTCCTTGGGCCCAATGGTGCGGGCAAGACGACCACGATGCGTATGCTCACCGGCAATCTTGCCCCTAGCGCCGGTAGCGTGACAATCTGCGGCATTGATATGCTGGATAGGCCGCGCGATGCTAAATCGCGAATCGGTTATCTACCAGAGATACCACCGCTCTATCGCGAACTGAGAGTGGACGAGTACCTTTTACTTGCTGCCAAGCTACACCGGGTGGACAGTGCTATCCTGCATCCAGCATTGGTTAAAACTAAGCAGCGGTGTGGGCTGAGTGATGTAGGAAGGCAGTTAATCGGTTTATTGTCGAAGGGTTATCAGCAACGGGTCGGTATCGCTCAGGCGATCATACATAATCCGGATGTGGTTATTCTTGATGAGCCGACAGCAGGGCTGGACCCCAATCAAATGCGCGAAATCCGTGCCCTTATACGCGAGCTTGGTGCAGAGCACAGCGTGATTCTCTCCACACACATCCTGTCGGAAGTTGAAACTGTGTGTGACCGAGTGCAGATCATGCACCGGGGGAGGATGGTCTTCAATGATTCTATCGATGGATTGAAACAAAAAAAGACTAATCTGGAAGAGATGTTCTCACAGCTCACCTTGAGTGAGGAAAGTCCCGGAGATATTCAAGCCTCATGATCTTCACCATCGCCTGCAAGGAATTAAAGGCTCTGTTCACCTCGTCGCTGGCTTGGACGCTTCTAGCGTTGGTGCAGCTGGTTCTGGGGTGGGTCTTTATGGGACGTCTCGATGCCTTTCTGGAGATTCAGTCACAACTCGTACAAATTGCTAATCCGCCGGGTGTGACAGAGATCATCGTTGCGCCGATATTCGCCATGGCTGCGGCAGTGCTCTTGATGGCGACCCCGCTCTTGACCATGAGACTTATTGCCGAAGAGCGCCGTAACCATACCATGACCTTACTCACCTCCGCGCCGATCTCAATGACCGACATCGTTTTAGGGAAGTTTCTCGGTCTGATGACTTTCTTTTGCGGCGTGATATTCCTAGTTATGGTTCTCTCGTTATCGCTACTGATGGGCGGAACGCTCGATGCCGGATTGTTGCTGAGCAATGCAGTCGGTCTGCTGCTGATATGTGCCTGTTTTGCTGCGCTTGGACTGTATATCTCTTCTCTCACTGCCCAGCCTGCAGTTGCTGCAGCTGGCACCCTCGGAGTCTTACTGGGGCTGTGGGTGATGGACATTTCTGCAGATGACGGGGACAGTATCATGCGTACTCTTTCCCTACTCAAGCACTATGAAAACTTTAATCGAGGTCTGATCGATACCTTCGATCTTGCCTATTTTTCCTTGTTCATCATTACCTTTCTAGTGCTGGCCATTCGCCGACTGGACGGGGAACGTCTGCGCGGTTGAATTCAATCCAATCGAATGATCACAGTAGATAAGAAGCTGCGTCTGCATTGGTTGATCCAGGACGGTGTATTCATTGCGCTCTTGCTGACGCTGGTCAGTCTCCTGGGTTACCTGGCATGGGAGACTAAGGTGCAATGGGATGTCAGTCAGAATAAGCGGAACAGTCTGAGTCAGGCAAGCGTGGAAGTTCTGCAAAAGATGAGTGGCCCGGTCCATGTCACTGTTTATGCTACGCCACAGGATGTGCGACTGGGGGATATCCGTAAAATTATCGGTGACTTCCTTGGGCTCTATCAGCGCGCTAAGTCTGACTTTACTTTGACCTTCGTCGATCCTGCTGAGCAGCCAAAGCTAGCACAGGAAGCGGGTATCGAGATCAATGGCGAGATGGTGGTGGTGTTTTCTGGGAGGAGTGAACGCCTCAGCACAGTTAATGAGCAAGCATTCACCAACCTGCTGATGCGATTAGCACGGTCCAGCGAGAGGCTGGTGGTAAGTCTCACCGGTCATGGCGAGCGCAGGCTCGATGGCGCCGCTAATCATGATCTAGGGGAGTTCGGCAAGCAACTCGCACTCAAGGGGTTAAAGACTGGATCGATCAATCTCACTACGGCCCAAGAGATACCCGGCAACGCGAGTATGTTGATCATCGCCTCGCCACAAGCAGATCTGCTTGAAGGGGAGATGGATAGGCTCCTTGCGTACATTGATCGTGGGGGTAACTTGCTGTGGCTGATAGATCAAGAGCCTTTACGGGGGATGCAGCTACTGGTGGAGAGGTTGGATCTAACGCTTACGTCAGGCATAGTAATAGACCCGCAGGCGCAGCAATTGAAAGCGCCGATTACATTCGCACTGGGAACGGATTACGGGCAGCACCCCATCACACATAACTTTGATTACATTACGGTGTTCCCGTTTGCGCGACAGATAATCGCCAATGAAAATGAGGAGTGGCGTACCGTTTCGCTGGTGGAAGTAGCCCAGAGTGGTTGGGTAGAAAACAGCAGCCTGCAAGGTGACATCACGTTTAACCAGACTCATGACGTGGCAGGTCCGGTCGGGATCGCTGTTGCCTTGAGTCGCACTCTGGAAGAGAGAGAGCAGCGGATCGTGGTGATCGGTAGCGGCCATTTTCTTGCTAATAGATATCTCGGTAACGGTAGTAATTTAGATTTTGGTGTCAATCTCATCAACTGGCTGGCTGAAGATGAGGAGCTCATTGCCATTCAGCCACGGGCCACGCTCGACAGCAGTCTAGTCTTTAGTCAGTCCGCTCTGACGATCACTTCCATCGTTGTCATGATCGGGCTGCCAATCGTTTTTCTAGTTGGTGGTGCTACCGTGTGGTACCGACGCAGAAGGGGCTGAGACTCCGCCTTCATGACATCTCGCTCACTACTGAATCTAACTATGTTGGCCGCTGTTGCCAGCCTGGCGGTATGGGTTTATTTCAAACCTAAACCCCAAAACGATTCCCAGGAATACAGGGTCTCATCGCAGGTGGCGGAGAATGTGCAGGGTCTTCGTATTGAGCGGCAGGGGGTGGAAATTGTTCTGCAGAAAATAGGGGAGAATTGGGATCTACTGGAACCAATACAAGGTAGAGCCGATGAGATCAAAGTAGGGCAGATTCTGGAGGTGCTGACAGCGACCAGTCCGCGCCGTTTTCCAGCAATAGATTTAGAACGCTTTGATCTGCTGCACCCGGCAGTGCGGCTCTACATCGACAAAGATCTTTTTAGTTTTGGCGGATTCGTGCCTATCACCAACGAACAATATGTTGCTAACAATGGAAGCATCCATCTTCTTGCGCCGCGATATGCAACGATGCTCGCGCGGCAACCGATCGACCTGCTCAGTCCTAGACTGTTTGCGCAAGGCGAGATTCCGATTGGGTTTGAGTTTGAGAAGGTCAAGGTGATGGAACGGGATGGTGGCTGGCGTATAGCTCCTGAGAAACCGAAGGCATCCTTGACCCAGAATGAACTCATTCACTGGGTGCAGTCTTGGCAGCAAGCGTACGCAGCCGGCCTTTCGCTGAGCACAGAGAGGCCGAATCAAATCGGTGATGGTAAGCAGGGAATCAAGATAACTTTGCGGGGTGGCGGGGGGATGCAGCTGACAATTCTTCAGCAGCAACCTGAACTGGTCCTGTTGAGAGTAGATACGGGGGTACGTTACCGCTTTCCTGGCGAGATTGGCAGACGGCTACTTGATCCTTACACTGCAGCGGGTGGCTGATGCCAGAGCTTCCCGAAGTCGAAGTCACTCGACGTGGTATTGAGCCTTATCTCATGGGGCAACGCATTGTAGGCATCACGGTGCGCAATCCAAATCTACGCTGGCCGATACCGGGTCATCTAGAGAGAACACTGGTCGGACTCGAGGTTCGTCAGATAGCGCGGCGCGCAAAATATCTGTTGCTTGATTGTGGCGAGGGCACATTGATTCTTCATCTGGGTATGTCCGGTAGTCTGCGTATTCTATCTACCAGCATCCCGCCACAAAAACACGACCACTTCGACTTAAAGCTGGAGAGTGGCACGGTATTGCGTTTGACCGACCCGCGCCGTTTTGGCGCAATCTTATGGACAAGTGATGACATCTTAGATCACCCGTTATTAGCACAGCTTGGGCCAGAGCCACTGACTTTAGAGTTTGATGGGGATGTTTTGTATGCTAGGACTCGTGGTCGTGGCTCAAGTATCAAGGAGGTTCTGATGAATAGCCATGTCGTTGTCGGGATCGGTAACATCTATGCGAGTGAAGCTCTGTTTCACGCGAGCATTAATCCCAAAACGGCCGCAGGCCGGATCGGCATGGGTCGTTGTGAGAATCTGGCCCAGGCGATAAAGGAGACACTCAAGCTCGCGATCAAGGCAGGCGGGAGCAGCTTGCGAGATTATGTCAACAGTGACGGCAAAGCAGGATATTTCCAACAGCAGTATTGGGTATATGACCGTACTGGGCACTCCTGCCGGAAATGCGGCGCCATTATCCGACAAATTAAACAGGGACAGCGATCAAGCTTCTATTGTCCGAACTGTCAGAAATAGATAAAACTTCAGGACAATGTTGATGTGTAACGCCGAGTATCGGTTATGAATGGGCAGAAGACCACTCGAGTCAAAGTTGCCTGCTCAGGGGTAATGCCCCTTAAGCTTGGTATATCATTCAGCCTTACAAAACTATAACAGCTCAAGGTCTTCTATGAATATCACTTTCATCGGCGGTGGCAACATGGCCTCTGCTTTGATTGGCGGGATGTTGCAGCAAGGGTATTCCGCCATGCAAATACGTGTTGTTGAGATTGGGCCGGAAGGGCGCGAGAAAATGACGCGTGATTTTGGGGTGGCATCGATGGCAGATCTTGCTGATGGTGTCAGGGGTGCCGATGTGATCGTGCTGGCAGTGAAGCCACAGCAGCTTGCGGGTGTGGCGCAGCAACTGGCGTCACTTCTTAAGGATCACTTGGTAATTTCTATCGCTGCGGGCATTCGCACTCGAGATATATGTCGCTGGTTGGGGGGGTATGCGCAATTGGTGCGAGCCATGCCGAACACCCCTGCGCTAGTGCGTGCGGCGGTGACCGGCCTTTATGCATTGCCGGGGGTAAGCTCTCAGCAAAAGCAGCATGCTCAGGACATTCTTGCTGCGGTGGGTACCGTTCTGTGGCTGGAGAGAGAGGAGTTACTGGATGCCCTTACCGCCGTATCTGGCAGCGGGCCAGCTTATGTTTTTTATTTTATTGAAGCTTTGCAGCGGGCTGCAGTAGAGCTAGGGTTGGACGCTGCTCAGGCGAGGCAACTGAGCATAGAAACCTTTCTCGGCGCGGCTAAGCTGGCAAGTCAGAGTGAGGAGGATGTCTCCACGCTACGTGCACGGGTTACTTCAAAGGGCGGGACCACGGAGAGCGCAATTCAGAGCATGGAACATGACGGAATTGGTAGTGCTATTGTGCGTGCGATCTATGCGGCTCATGAGCGAGCCTGTGTAATGGGTGATGATCTTGGCAAGGAATAATTCTCGATCAGCAATGTCGTTTAAGGAGCGCCCATGCTTAACCAGATACTAATATTTCTACTTGATACGCTACTGGGATTATTTTCCTTGGCACTGCTGCTGCGGTTTTTTATGCAGCTGTTACGAGCACCTTACCGCAATCCATTAGCGCAGTTTCTCATTGCACTCACTGATTTCATCGTTCGTCCATCGCGTAGAATGATTCCTAGTTTACAGGGCATGGACCTGTCTACGTTAATACTGGCATGGCTGGTGGAGTACTCTCTATTAGTGGGAACGCTCGCGCTGAAGGGATATGATTTCAGTTCGGCAACTGGTGTCGCCATTGGCGGGATGGGGTTACTGGCATTGGTAGAGATCGTCAAGATGACGTTCTATATCATTTTAGTAGCGGTCATCATGCAGTCTGTCCTCTCTTGGGTGAGTCCTCACAACCCTATGGCACCACTACTCGACAGCTTTACTAGACCGTTCCTTGGAATCTTCCGACGCCGCATCCCGACCATTGCAAATGTTGATCTGTCGCCTTTATTCCTTCTGCTGCTGATTCAATTATTATTAATGGTAGTGGCGGGAGTGGAACGAGAAATTTCCGCCTTGATGTGATGCTCTCTCCTTGGTATCGCAGCCATGACGATGGTCAGCGGCTTACCCTCACCCTACATATCCAGCCCGGTGCAAAGCGCACTGAAGCTAGCGGGGTACATGGAGATGCTCTTAAAGTTAGACTGGCTGCCCCTCCTATCGAAGGCAGGGCTAATGCTACGCTGCTGCAATTTCTTGCTGGGATTTTTGACGTGCCCTTGCGTCAGGTGACACTTAAGCAAGGAACTAAATCCAGGCGAAAAGTGGTTGAAATCCAGTGGTCAACCGTGAAGCCAGAGATATTATTGCGACAGGTAGCAGATCCGGTTATGGATCAGTGAAGCATATTTTATCGACAACAAACGGTAACTTTTTTAGGGGGGGTGATGGATCTTATTCTGTGGCGCCATGCCGAAGCTGAGGACGGCCTGCCTGATTCTGCGCGTGAACTCACTAGTAAGGGTTGGAAACAGGCGCGGTCGATGGCCGCATGGCTTGAACCAAGGCTGCCAAAAGGTGCACGTATTATCGTAAGCCCTGCCCAACGGACGCAACAGACTGCCAGTACACTTTGTAATACGTTTGAAACTATAAGAGAGGTTGGGGTCGGCGCTTCCGCGAGAGATGTTCTTGCCGCCACCGGTTGGCCCGCCGCAAATGGTACGGTAGTGGTAGTCGGTCACCAGCCGACTCTGGGAGAGGTAGCGGCATTAGTGCTGTCCGGTGAGTTGGCTGGATGGAACATTAAAAAGGGTTCGGTATGGTGGTTAAGTCGCAAAGAGAAGTCGGGAGTTGAAGAGACCGTGCTGCGATTAGCAATCTCTCCAGACATGCTCTGATCCTCATAATAAGAATATGCCTAGCTTGATCCTTTTCAATAAGCCACATGGCGTCATCTGCCAATTCACGCCTGAATCTGGATACAAATCCCTCAAGGATTTTATTCCCTTGCCTAATTTTTATCCTGCTGGACGGCTCGACGCTGATAGTGAGGGCTTAGTTCTACTCACTGACGACGGCAAGTTGCAGCATAAGATCAGCGATCCACACCATAAACTTCCCAAGACTTATTGGGTGCAGGTTGAGGGTGTGCCGGATGAGTCTGCGCTGGAAGAAATGCGGCGGGGCGTGATGCTGAAAGGCTACAAGACGCTACCTGCTCAGTCACGCTTGATGAAGGAGCCTGATCAGCTTTGGCCACGTATTCCGGCCATTCGTTTTCGCAAGAATGTGGCCACCTCTTGGATTGAATTGGTTCTCACCGAAGGCAAGAATCGCCAAGTGCGACATATGACCGCATCAGTATCTCTTCCAACGCTGCGACTAATCCGCAGCGCCATTGGCGTATACACGCTAAAGGGCATTGCACCGGGGGAATGGCGCATGGTTGATTAGAGCAATCCGATAGGGCGTTGCGGAAATCTAACTTCTATCTGCTTGCAGGTTCCCCAATCAAAAATTAATGGATTTTGTGCTGCTCTGATCTAGCATGAATAATGCCCATATCTTATTCGGCTCAATAGGTTGAGGACGTGGGTGTTGGTACAAGTACATGTTATTGCTTTTGCTCGCTATCGGGCTATTAGCTTCATACGCTCCGATGGAGCGATACCACCCGATGGATATGACTCAGGCAGTAGTATAAGTTGGCAGCCTATGTTGCATAGGGCTGCGAGCTACGCATTCCGATTACAGTAGTACCCTGAATACATGGGAGGGTCAATGTACAAGACTTTCATTACATCTATCTTGGCAATAAGCTTGATCTCAATCAGTATTATTGCCCAAGCTAATCAGGATAATGCAGAGGACTCATCTGCCATTGGTAAGCGAGGAGACCCAGAGAAAGTGTCACGGACGATCGAGATCAGTATGATCGACAACCGCTTTAAGCCCGCCGAAATAAGAGTTGAGTATGGTGAGACAGTGAAGTTTATACTCAGGAATATCGGCGAGAAAAAGCATGAGATGATGATCGGTTCGTTAGTGCAACT
>CAJBQQ010000103.1 GCA_903957805.1 uncultured Pseudomonadota bacterium
CCAGAAGGCATCTTCAATCCGGCTCCCAGAAGCAGCGAGCCCTGCTGCCAGACGCGAGAGCTCCTGAACGGCGCGTGGGGATTTGCTGCGGTGCGGGGCACGAGTTTTTTTCATAACAGAGGCCGGCACATAATGATCAACGGCCCATTTTAACCTAAATGATCTGATTGGGCAGAGTGGGTTGTATACAAGTGGGTTGTATACAGAACTTCCTTTCTCTTATCTGATCAGATACCCGCCCCTCGCGTGCTACGGTTCGACAATTCCGATACACTTCGTGTTTTCCATACGATCTCTGAGTTTTCTTCGATTTGCGGCCCTACCATTGCCTTCTAATATGGTCATCACACTATTGGAGTGACTAATGTTCATCAGTGTTCTTGAACTTTTCAAAATTGGAATAGGTCCCTCAAGCTCCCATACCATGGGGCCAATGGTGGCGGCCAGTGATTTCCGTAGTCGCATTCAGACTTTAGCCGCAACTAATCCAGTTGATCCGGATCTCCATGTTCGCTGCATCCTGAAAGGTTCTCTGGCATTCACCGGAAAGGGCCACGCGGCTGATCGTGCTGTAGCATTGGGGTTGCATGGATATTCGCCAGAGGGCCTAGCTGAGCAGTCGGTAAATGAACTGATGGAGCGGCTATGGAATGGTCGATCAATCACGCTGAGTGAGACACTATCGGTGAGGTTTAGTGCGGCAATAGATGTGGTTTTTGATCGCAGCCAGCCGTTGCCGCAGCATCCTAATGGCATGATCTTCGAATTGCTCGACAGCAGTGGGAAAATAGTTCTGTCAGAAACTTATTTTTCGATAGGTGGCGGTTTCGTCAATACGCTTGCTGAAATTAGCAAGCTGGATGCGCCGCTTAAAATGGAGTCTGCTAGTTCGTGTCCCTATCCATTTGATTCAGCCGATTCCATGGTTAAGATGGCGGACGAGAGCGGCCTGTCGATCGCGATGCTAAAGCGGTTGAATGAACACACTAAGATGACCGATGATGCGCTGAATCAAGGGTTAGATGCTTTATGGCGTGCAATGCAGGTATGCCTTGAGAAGGGATTGGCAATAGAAGGTGTTCTACCTGGAAGTCTCAAGCTGCCGCGGCGGGCAAAAGCTTTATTCAAGCAGCTGCAAGATGCCCCTTTAGAGGCCAATCTGAATGACTGGCTATGCGCCTATGCCATGGCGGTGAATGAGGAAAATGCTGCAGGACATATGGTGGTGACTGCGCCGACTAATGGTGCTGCAGGGGTGATCCCAGCTGTTCTGTATTACCTTGTTCACCATGAAGGCGGGACACAGGAGCAGGTTCGGGAGTTTCTACTCACTGCTGCAGCGGTGGGTGGCATCATCAAGCATAGGAGTTCGATTTCAGGAGCGGAAGTCGGGTGCCAGGGTGAGGTTGGTTCTGCCGCTGCCATGGCGGCAGCTGGTTTATGCGCGGTACGTGGTGGAAGTCCTCAACAGATTGAGAATGCCGCGGAAATCGCGCTTGAGCACCACTTGGGCATGACCTGTGATCCGGTTGGCGGTTTGGTGCAGGTTCCTTGCATTGAGCGGAATGGATTCGGTGCCATCAAAGCGGTCACTGCAGCTTCGTTGGCGAAGCGCGGGAGTGGAATACACTTCATGCCGCTGGATGGATGTATTGCCGCGATGAAGCAAACTGGCTTAGAGATGTCAGTAAAGTTCAAGGAGACTTCTCTGGGTGGATTGGCGGTAAGTATTACTGAATGCTAGAAATCCCTGAGTAACATCGTTGGTCGATGATCATGCCTCTTGCTGACATCATCCTATCGGTTCACTTTCTGTTCGTGCTATTTGTGGTCAGTAGCCTACCTCTTATCTGGATCGGTTCGGCGTGCGGGTGGGATTACGTCCGTAATCGTCATTTTCGGCTTATCCACCTTGGCGCAATTCTGTTTGTAGCCGGCGAATCATTGCTAGGATTTGTTTGTCCGCTCACCGCTTGGGAGGATGAGTTACGTCAGTCTGAGGAACGAGGAAGCTTCATTCAGCGGTGGCTGCACTTCATCCTGTTCTACGATTTTCCAGAAGGAGTATTGACTGTAGTCTACGTGCTATTCGCATTGTTAGTTGTAGTCACTTTTCGATTGGTGCCCACGAGATGAAAGTTTCTAGACAGGTTTGTAGCAACCGAGCCTAGCAGTGCGACTAGATGGACTGTAGGTGTGGGGCTGTTTTAACGGATGGCGATTGTCAGGCGAGTGTCGCCACGTAAGAGACTGAGCATGAGCCTGTCAGAGTAAATGAGATGGCGGGCGGGCACGAGGGCTAAAGGTTCAATGCGTTGCGTATGTTCAGTATCTCAGCTGTTTCGGGTGAGAATATTTCCTGGTCAAATGCCATGTCACCATCAACAGTCGGCTTGCCTTCAGCCTTAAGTCCACGGAAATTATATAGCGACGTATCTGCTAAGTGCGAGGGCTGTACATTTTGTAGCGCGGTAAACATAGTCTCCAGTCTGCCTGGAAATTTTCGCTCCCACTGCTGCAGCATTTCTTTAACTGCCTGGCGCTGCAAATTTTTCTGCGAACCACACAGGTTACAGGGGATGATGGGAAAGCCCTCCGACTCGGCGTAAGCGGCGAGGTCATTCTCTTTGCAGTATGCAAGTGGGCGAATCACGATGTGTCGGCCATCATCACTCACCAATTTTGGTGGCATTGTTTTAAGCTTGCCACCATAAAATAGGTTGAGAAATAAAGTTTCGAGTATGTCGTCTCGGTGGTGACCCAGCGCGATTTTGGTAGCACCAAGCTCGCTCGCGATGCGATATAGGACTCCCCGGCGCAGCCGAGAACAGAGGCTACAAGTGGTCTTGCCTTCGGCGATGACGCGTTTAACAACGCTATAGGTATCCTGTTCAACGATATGAAACGGTATGCCGATATCGGTGAGATATTCCGGTAGCACATGTTCAGGGAAGCCGGGTTGTTTCTGGTCTAAATTTACTGCAATTAATTCGAATTGTAGTGGCGCATGAGCTTGTAGATTTCGCAGGATATCAAGTAGAGCGTAGCTATCCTTTCCTCCGGACAGGCAGACCATCACCCGGTCGCCGGCTTCGATCATGTTGAAGTCGGCTATTGCGGAACCGACCAATCGCCTCAAACGTTTGTGTAGTTTGTTGGTGTTGTACTGCTTCTTTCTGGATACAACTTCCATTTCAAATTTTAATGAGTTCAGGATGGAAATTTATTGGCATTTTCCCAGATTGCAAGCAGCTTGCACAGTGTGGGTCTTCGGACGGGTGCTCAGCGAGTCGCTGACATAAAATATTCACAGGGCAAGAAACCCACTTATATATTTCCTTTTGATATAAGTAAATAGATTGATAGTATTTAATATTATATGGATCCTTTGTTATTCTCTCGGCCATCGATCATCAATACTTAGTCAGGTGATGTAAATAGCACACTTACTACCTCAGGAATAGGACATGTCGCACCAGAGGCAGCGGCCAGACGGTTACCAGCAGATATCAAGCAAAGAATTCTTAATGCCGTTGTAGGCATCGAATATGGTTCGATCGAAGTGGTGATCCACGATAGAAAAGTCGTGCAGATTGAGTGTAGGGAGAGAATTCGTGTCGGACGTGGTGATTCGGAAAGTAAGGCTACGAAATCATGATGCTTTGAAAATTGCAGGTTGCTAAATAGAGCTGTTTTAGTTTGGCAACGAAACACCCACCGACCATAAATAATATGGAGGTGAAAATAATAATCAGATGATGGTGACTGACCGGAATGCCGGAGGCGCTATTCAGGAGAAAATAATGAGGAAATATTGGCAAATCGCACTTGTATCGGCAATTGGCATATTACCCATTGCGCCGATTCAGGCAAATGTGAATAACGGACAATCTGGAAAAGAGCAATCCGCCAGGCAAGGAGTTCAGCAGTTAGCTCAAGCTGGAACATCTGCTAAGTCCAACAATCGGGCTGAGTCAGAAGGTAACAGTTACAAGTGGTCGATTAAGACACCAGATCAGCCTATTGCTCCACCCAATCCTAATCAGTATCTGTATTTGGATCGTGAATACGATTGGTGGGAACAGCCCGGAACAAAGTCGGCAGCGGCCCCAAAACCCGTGAGTTATCATCGGCGTTCCAACGGCTATGCGACGAATCCTGACTCCGATCCACCAAGATATGTTCGCCAACTAAGCGAGATCGGTATCGAAGCATTCAAGAACGTGGATTGGTTGGATATCGGTCTCGAACACCGTACGCGTTATGAGATGCGTCATAACGATATCCGGCACGTTGAGGGTGGATATGACAATCCTTTCTTTCTTCGCCATCGTGCCTATCTTGGGATAAAAAGGATTATCGATCCTATACGCGGTGCAGTTGAGTTTCAGGATTCAAGGGTTTACAACCATAAATTTCCGAGTACCGACCAAGAGAACAATCCCTACGATTTGATTCAGGGATATGGTGAACTTTATTTCAAAAATGCGTTGGGTCAGGATGATCGTGGACAAGATACACCAGTTAGACTCCGAGTGGGCCGGATGGCCTACGAGGTAACTGATCGCCGATTTATAGCGCGAAATGAATGGCGTAATACGACGAATAGTTTTGAAGGGTTTCGCTTAAATCTAGGCAAACAAGATAACCCATGGGAACTCGATCTATTTGGACTCCAACCAGTAAAAAGGCTGCAGACTGAATTTGATAGACGTAATGATCATTTGTGGTTTTATGGTGCGATCGGTACTTGGCGCAAGTGGTCAGACATTGTCAGCATACAACCCTACTACATGGGGCAAATGCAAGCTGCCGATGCAAATGGCCGAACAGATACCAGCAAACTCGAACGAGAGATCCATATGCCCGGTTTCCGAGTATATGGGAAGGTCAGAGACTGGTTTGATTACGATGCGAGCTTTAATTACCAACTCGGTTATCAGTACGATACGCTCGGAGCACTATCGGGAACCAATAGATTCAAACACGAAAAGATTGACGCTCATGGATATACGATTGAAGCAGGCAGAACCTTTAATAGCTACGCTTGGAAGCCACGAGTAAGCGCATTTTATGGTTACGCATCAGGCGATAAAGACCCTAATGACAACGTAAATAATCGGTTTGATCGATTCTTTGGTTTTGCACGACCTTGGTCTGCTGATCACTATGTGATTTATGAAAATGTTAAATCACCTAAAATTAGATTTGACCTCCAGCCGACTCAGAAATTCGGAATAGAGGCAGGGTATTCATGGTTTTGGCTGGCCAGTAATAAGGATCGGCTGTTTGACACCTTTGACGGGAATATTAGCGTCGTCAATGACCCCAAATTAAATCGCAATAAAGCAGGAACCTGGGGCGACTATGCTGGAGGAGCATTTGAGGGGAGGCTTCGCTATCAGCTGACTCCAAAAGTAAATACCGTACTTGGATACACTCATTTCACGTCAGGAAATTTTGTACAAAATGCAATCGGAGCAGCGCCAACTCATATTGCTCAACGGTCAGGTAATACTGATTTCCTCTACTTTGAAGTTCTGATTAGCGCTTTTTAAATTGAATTTACTTAAGCATCATTTCTAAAGGAAAGATCATGAATATTAAAACATGGCTGCCAGCAGCTTTATTGGTGAGTCTAATAATCAGCAGCAACGCATCTGCAGATAGAGTTTTACTCAATGTGTCCTATGATCCAACACGAGAGTTATACCAAGAATTTAATGCCTCGTTCATCAAACAGTGGCAGGCAAAAACAGGAGAGAAGGTAGCCGTTAGGCAATCCCACGGGGGTTCTGGTAAGCAGGCACGATCGGTAATTGATGGTCTTGAGGCGGATGTGGTGACCCTTGCTCTGGGGAATGACATCAATGCAATCGCTGAGAAGGCAAAATTGCTGCCTGAAGATTGGCAGAAGCGACTTGCTCGTAACAGCACGCCCTATACCTCAACCATCATCTTCCTAGTGCGTAAAGGCAATCCAAAGGGGGTCAAGGACTGGAATGATCTGGCCCGACCCGGTGTATCCGTGGTCACCCCAAATCCCAAAACTTCTGGTGGCGCACAGTGGAATTATCTGGCGGCGTGGGAATATGGAAAACGAAACTTTGGTGAGGCC
>CAJBQQ010000104.1 GCA_903957805.1 uncultured Pseudomonadota bacterium
GCCCTGCCCATTGGCATACATTACACCCAGGTTGAGTTGGGAGAGTGTGTTCCCCTGCTGCGCGGCCATGCGAAACCATTTTAATGACTCGTAATAGTCTTGAGAAACACCCTGCCCATTGGCATAGATCACCCCCAGCATATATTGAGCACGGGCATTCCCATGAACTGCAATCATTTTTCGCCACATCAAGGACTCCTGATCGGACGGAACTAATTCATCACGAACGGGATTTACATCCACTATCGCCTGAACAAGGCTTGCCCCCATTAGGAAGACAGTGGATAGGCAGATGATCAGGCTCTTAACCATCATGTCAGCTTGATAGGATGATTGGCGCATCCTGACGAAGGATGCTGCTCCCAATTTTTTGCACGGCCCAATGCCTCATTCCAACGCTCACGAATCTCTTCCACACGCCCACGGGGCATCATTGGATTGAAGGTCTTATCGACCCGCCAGTGTGTCGAGATTGAATCAATGCTCGACCAAAAGCCGACCGCAAGACCCGCAAGATAGGCTGCTCCCAGCGCAGTGGTCTCGATCACGGATGGACGGACCACGGGTATACCCAATAGATCCGCCTGAAATTGGAGCAGTGGTTCGCTACGAGATGCGCCCCCATCAACGCGCAACTCTTGTAGTGGCTGACCGGTATCCGCATGCATCGCATCGATCAGATCAGCCACCTGGAAGGCAATTCCCTCAATTGCAGCACGTGCGATATGCGCGGCGGTGGTATCTCGGGTCAGACCGATCATCATTCCACGAGCGTAAGGATCCCAATGCGGCGCACCCAGACCCGTGAATGCGGGTACCAGTATGACCCCCCCACTATCCGGGACCGAACTTGCCATCGTATCCACCTCCTGAGCGGATTGGACCAGATGCAATCCATCTCGCAGCCACTGCATGATCGCTCCACCCATGAAGACGCTCCCCTCAAGAGCGAACTCCTGATTGCTACCGATTTTGCAGGTTGCTGTTGTGATCAGTCTCTGACTCGAGATGAGCGGCTTATTGCCAATATTCTGCAGTAAGAAGCATCCCGTCCCGTAGGTATTCTTTGCCAGTCCCGGACGTAGGCACATCTCACCGAGAAGAGCGGCCTGCTGATCACCCGCCGCGCCCGCTAAGAGCATCGATGAGAGAGTTGGCACCGAACTGATCTCTCCATAGACCTCGCTAGAGGATCTGATCTCTGGCATCATGCATCTAGGAATTCCAAAAAGTTTTAGCAGATCTTGGTCCCATTCACCAGTGCTCAGATTGAAGAGCATGGTCCGTGATGCATTACTCGGCTCGGTGATATGCAACTTGCCGCCAGTCATCTTCCAGATCAACCAAGTCTCCACCGTCCCGCAGATGATCCTGCCATCAACTGCTTGAGAATGTGCTCCCGGAACATGATCGAGTATCCATTGGATCTTGGTTGCTGAGAAATAGGGGTCAATCACGAGACCCGTAAGACCCTGAACTGCCCCCTCATGCCCACCCTCTCTCAACTGATCGCATACCGTAGCAGTACGTCGGTCCTGCCAAACGATGGCATTGTAAATGGGCTTTCCGGTGTCACGGTTCCACACAATAATGGTCTCGCGCTGATTGACAATGCCCACCCCAGCGATATCGGCCGACCGGATCCGAGCCTGCTCGAGCGCCGATACGGCGACACTGATCTGTGTCTGCCAAATCTCCTCGGGATCATGCTCTACCCACCCTGGCTGAGGATATATTTGACGTATCTCCTTCTGAACGCTGGCGCAAATCTTACCCTCATGATCGAATATCATAGCTCGGACGCTGGTGGTACCGGCATCAAGGGAGAGGATGTATTGCATAGGTTATGGTTCGATAAAGGTCAGGATGAGAAAGTGTCTGATCAGTTCAATAGTAGATGGATGATTATGTCTCTAAAAGAGGATACCAGTCCCAACATTCTAGACCGATTCAGAAGAGTTGATGATCAGACTGAAGAGTCCTCGTTACTCTACCGCTAGGGATCTCAAAAAAC
>CAJBQQ010000105.1 GCA_903957805.1 uncultured Pseudomonadota bacterium
ATGTCATTGCATCGGGACTTTGATCAGATCGCCGCTGATGCGGAATCCATGAAGGATCCCAAGCACACACTGAAGCAATTAAGCGATTCCATGGGTAAG
The DNA here is from genome assembly GCA_903957805.1 of uncultured Pseudomonadota bacterium. Lineage (GTDB taxonomy): Bacteria > Pseudomonadota > Gammaproteobacteria > Burkholderiales > Nitrosomonadaceae > VFJL01. Next base: position 100 of record CAJBQQ010000105.1, read on the forward strand.
TGTGTCTCCTGCCACGCGTCCTATCAGATCCGTGTAACGGGCTCATCCACACACTCTCAGTCTAAGACGATACGTCATAACCATTGACGACTTGTCGGGAGTGGACCTATCCACCGTTTGGAGTCCACCACCATAATGAGCAGACCAGGCCAAGATAGGCCGCATCTGCAACATGTTCTCTATTTCAATAAAGGCATCCTCCATCCCGATGTCAGAGAGAGAGCCCATTCAGTCATCAATGCAAATCAGTCGAATCACTGGGCAAGGGGGCGAGGCATGCCTACTCCTGACCGGTAGTTGCACACTGTCCGCTCTTGGTCGGAGGATGGGTGATCTATCCGATGAACTAGCATCCTACGCGTCTGACCCTAATCTTCATTGGGACCTGACCAAGATCGACCAGATGGATGATGCGGGGGCGGTTCTCTTGTGGCGTTCTTGGGGAGCCTCTCGACCAGAGCATCTATCGATCAGGCCCGATCAAGAGCGATTATTCAGTCGACTAGGAAAGGCTCCTCCAATCCCATCTCTCCCCGCAAAGGAGCCCCTATGGATCGTTGCGAGGATAGGGGCAGGTGCAATTCTATTGTGGGAGCACCTGACCAGTATCGTTATCCTGGCTGGACAGTTACTGCTGGATATGAAGTACCTGATTGCCAACCCAGCACGCATCCCCTGGAGAGAGATCTCTGCCAATCTATTTCGAACCGGTGCACAGGCATTGGGGATTACTGCGCTGGTGGGATTTCTGATTGGGGTTGTTCTGAGCTACCTCTCCTCCAAGCAGTTACAGATGTTTGGTGCGGATATCTTCATTATTAATATCCTAGGGATGAGCATCATCCGAGAGTTGGGTCCGATGCTGGCCGCAATCCTGGTGGCGGGTCGTTCAGGATCCTCCATGACCGCTCAGTTAGGTGTGATGAGGGTGAACGAGGAGCTCGATGCATTGACCGTGATGGGGATTCCTCACAGTCTGAGGTTGGTTCTGCCGAAAGTGATTGGACTTGGTATCGCGATGCCGTTGGTGGTGATGTGGACCAGCGCGATTGCTCTGATGGGGGGTATGGTTGTTGCTGAACTACAGTTAGGGTTGAGCTATCAATTCTTTCTGAACAAACTACCCGACGCTGTCCCACTCGCCAATCTATGGCTCGGGCTGAGTAAGGGTGTGGTCTGCGGAATGGTCATCGCACTCGTCGCATGTCATTTCGGTTTGAGGATTAAGTCTGATACAGAGAGTCTGGGAATCGGCACGACCAATTCAGTAGTGACTGCGATCACGGTGGTCATCATCATCGATGCAATCTTTGCGGTCATCTTCTCCGATGTGGGGATCCGGTAGGGGGATGGTATGACGACGAGTGGGGTTAATGTTGTCGAGGTCGAGGATCTTTATACCCGGTTCGGCAGTCATGTAGTCCATGAGGATATCAGCCTCTCTGTGAAGAGGGGGGAGGTTCTTGGATTGGTTGGGAGTTCCGGCAGCGGTAAGACGGTCTTGCTGAGACAGATGCTCGGCCTAGAGATGCCATCACAGGGTTCAGTCCGGATCTTTGGTCAGTCGGTACATAAGTCCAACCGTAGCGAGTTGCAACGGATTCGTAACCGTTGCGGTGTACTCTTTCAAAAGGGGGCTCTATTCAGTGCGTTATCTGTCTTTGACAATATCGCACTACCGATGAGAGAGCTCCGTACCTTAAATGAGCCGATGGTACGTGACCTGGTAATGCTCAAGCTCGAGATGGTGGAGATTGATTCTCAGCATGCGAACAAGATGCCGGCCGAACTCTCCGGTGGAATGATCAAGCGCATTGCGCTGGCGAGGGCGATGGCCCTTGACCCTGAATTACTATTTTTAGATGAGCCGACATCAGGTCTGGACCCGGTTCTGAGTGAGGGATTCGTGAACCTGATTCAGACTCTACGAAGAGAGTTAACACTGACCATTGTGATGGCGACTCATGACCTAGATACCTTGGCGGCACTTTCTGATCGAGTGGCCGTGCTGGCAGATCAGCGTCTCTTGGCACTGGGTAGCTTGCAAGAGGTCATGAGTACCAAACACCCATTCATCAGCAAGTTCTTTCTCGGTGATCGTGGCAAGAAGGCGTTAGGAAGTAATGGACATATCTTATAAGGAGGAGTCATGGAGAACCGTTCCCATGCCCTGACAGCGGGCCTTTTCGTAATACTTCTGACCTTGGCAGTGGCATCTGTCGCGGTCTGGTTCGGCGGTCAGACCGTGAAACGTGACCAGTACCTGTTGGTGTCTGAGGTCCCGGTCACAGGTCTTAATCCTCAAGCGGCGGTCC
>CAJBQQ010000106.1 GCA_903957805.1 uncultured Pseudomonadota bacterium
ACTCCGCTGAAAAGTAATCCCTGCCAAGGGGTGGCCCGGATAATCTTCAGGTGTTACTCCGACCACGATCCCGCTATTGGCATTGCGTTCGTTTCGTGAATACTGGCTCATCCCATTGGTGACAACACCCCCCAACTCGGATGCAGCAGCGACCACAGTCCCACCGGGGCACATGCAGAAGCTGTAAACCGATCGACCATTACTGCTGTGATGGACCAGATTGTAGTCGGCCGCGCCGAGTAATGGATTGCCGTTGCGATCTCCAAACCGGCAAGAGTCTATCAATGACTGTGGGTGCTCGATCCGAAGTCCCACTGAAAAGGGCTTGGCCTCGAGGGTGACACCCCGGTCATGAAGCATCTGAAAGGTATCACGTGCACTATGTCCCACCGCCAGAATGACCTGATCGGTAGCGATATGCTCTCCCCCAGATAGGGCCACCCCTCTGACCCGCCCATCATTAATCTCGATATCATCAACTCGACTCTGAAAACGAATCTCGCCTCCCAGAGAGATGATCGTCGCACGCATCTTCTCCAACACCCCAACCAAGCGGAATGTGCCGATATGAGGCTTACTTACGTAGAGAATCTCAGGCGGTGCTCCTGCCTTAACGAATTCCATCAATACCTTACGACCGTAATGCTGAGGATCCTTGATCTGGCTGTGAAGCTTTCCATCTGAGAAGGTGCCTGCTCCCCCCTCTCCGAACTGGACATTCGATTCGGGATCGAGGACTCCCCCTCTCCATAGCCCGAAGGTGTCCTTGGTCCGTTCTCGTACCGACTTGCCACGTTCCAGAATGATCGGTCTAAAACCCATCTGTGACAGGATCAGACCTGCAAAAAGGCCGCAGGGGCCGGTACCGATCACGACCGGACGAGACTTCGCAATGACATTCTGATCTGATTGGGCTACAAAGCGATACTCCGTATCTGGGGCGATCGAAATCCCTCCACCCCCTTGTAGGCGATGAAGGATCGAGACCTCATCCGATGGATTCTTTAATTCAACATCGAGGGTGTAGACAAAGAAGACCGATCCCCTTTTACGTGCGTCGTATCCACGCCTCGCGATCGAGAAATCCAACAGATTACTCGAGGTGACCCCCAACCTTTGTAGGATCGCCTCCGAGAGTTCGTCCTGAGTGTGGTCGAGTGGGAGCTTAATTTCAGTGATTCGTAGCATCGTCTATTCGAAAGGGTTTATATCTCAGCTCATCATGAGGGGGGATCTCAATCCTCCCCAATCGGTTAAGGGTTAAGGCTGTTAACGGGTGCGAGTATAAGTGTTAAACTCATTATTAGAGGAAGATTTTCCTGCCCATTCGTAACCACTTTAATGAAGACAGGGCTATAAGTCGCCAATATCGTTTCTAAATGACTGGCAATGTCGATGACTGGCTTATTGCTCAATAGAAAGAGAAACTGGTAGCATGAACCCCACCTCTTGGAAGACGAAAAACCGGGGGAACCTCAGAGAATGAGCGACCTTTTCCTCGCTCTTTAAGGGCGTGGACGCAGCTGATTGACTGCCCTTATTTCATAGTCGTTAATAAGCCTCTTGAAGTACTTAACTATCTCATCAATCTTCACATGTAGATTGATGCCGGAAAAACCCTCATCATCTTTATCTAATGGAATCAAGCCGGTTACCACGCTCTTGAAGTGCTCGGGGTCTTTATTTCTTATGGGTTGGTAGGCATCAATTGCAGAAAAGATATCGTCAAGGGTATAGCCCTGATCTCTGGTGAGAGCCATCAAATCGTAAATGTCACGAGACTTCACACGGTCATAGACAACGATGCTTTTCATGACAAAAAGCCCCTCTATACTCAGGACATTAAAGCCCCCTTCGGAAACCACTATCTTTTGTGCTGACTTCAAGAAGTCAATTTGTTGTTTGGGTCTTTCATTCTCATTGCGCGAATGAAATGTGACTTTGGCCCCGTCAATCAAGTAGTCCTGAATATAGTGATCAAGGTCCTCTGATGTATTGATTTTGAATTTTGACTTTTGTTCAGATGTGATCATGCTTTCAATTGTTGCCCCGCCCGCAGCTAACTCATCCAAGATTCCGTCTATTGCTCTCATCGGCAACTTCTGACCAAAGATATTGAAGTCCAGGTCTTCGCTGATCCGGTGCCCAATTTGTAATGCCAATGCTGTTCCTCCGACCAAGGTAAAGCTAGCCAATCTAGGATCATCTTTGAGGCGAGCAAAATTCTTTCGTGTCGCCTCCGGCATGAAGTCCATTTTGAGCTTATGCATATGAATGCCTCTGTGGTAAACGCAGACCTTTGCTGATGTTGGTCAGCATCCTAGTCACGCTGGCATTTGTGATTGACTCAAACTCACGCTGCTTGAACACTCTCTTGACCTTAGGTACGCCATAGTAAAAACACAGACGAACTACGTCCTCGAACTTATGCTTTTCAAGAACCTTCCCGATCAACACATCATCCTTGATGTGTGGGTTAGACCAGTCATAAGCACCGGACAAGCCAATCTTGACAGACTTCTTTGGAGCATTCGCTTGTCGAATGGCTGTGCGTAGCCAGGCAGGGATCATGGCTGCGTAGCTGTCAATGTCCCTAACCAACCAATCACCGGTTGCATACTTGATCTCAATCGTGGTGAGGTTCTTCATGCCACGAGTCCAAAGCTCAAGCAACACTCTGCCCTTGAGGCTTGCGGCGAGTTGGACCTTTCTTTGACTCATGTGACGGAACTGCACTGTATGCCCCAGCGTCTTGACTGCGCGCGACAGACCTGATGTTGGTACCATGATCACATCACGTAGCCCATCGGATGGAACCAACCCAACTCTCTCACCTGTCTTGTGCGCAACTGCAGTAGCAACAGTTTGCGCTTGAACACTCTGACCTGCAGCAGCGTACAGCCCTCTTGCCACGCGCGCGAGGACCCCACTCCTCATCATACGATAGAGAGCCTGGTCAACAGCAGCGCGAGTCCCCATCGACAAGAAGTTAACACTCGAGAACACTGCCCCTTGGGGCATGCCTGCTATTGCTTGTCTTATCGTTTGCGATGTATCCATGTCAGAAATTATGCGTGTTTTTTAAACTTTGTCAATAAATTAAGTTATCCCCAGCAAAACTGGGGATCTATCTTGTTCGCCCAGCATGTCGATGCAACAAGCAAAGCGTTAATTGCCCGTGCAAGCGGGTAAAGGCCAACAAATGCACAACCCTGGATATTATCCAGACGGGCAGTTACCGGCTGTGAGGATAAATGTTAAACTCATTATCAGAGGAAGATTTTCCTGCCCATTCGTAATCACTTCAATGAAGACAGGCAAGTTCATCACGTTCGAGGGGATCGACGGGGCCGGTAAGAGTACCCACCTCGCCTGGTTGGAGAGTTTTTTGCGTGGCAAGGGGATTGAGGTGGTCGTGACCCGTGAGCCGGGTGGCACTCCGCTCGGTGAGAATATACGGGCGCTGCTACTGGATGGTCGTGATTCGATGCATCCCGAGACTGAGGCGCTCCTGATGTTTGCATCACGTCGTGAGCATGTCGAGCGGGTCATCCTCCCAGCCCTCGAGAGGGGTCAGTGGGTCATCTCGGACCGGTTCACCGATGCAAGCTATGCCTACCAAGGGGGTGGACGTGGACTATCCACCGAGCGTCTGGATGATCTGGAGAGATGGACCCTTCAAGACTTCCAACCCGATCTCACGATCTACTTCGATGTCAGTGTCGAGATAGGCAGGCAACGTGTTAGCACCATCAAAACAGCAGACCGTTTTGAACGGGAGAAGGATGAATTCTTCAGTCGCGTTCGGTCTTCCTACCTGGATCGGGTTCGCCGTTTCCCCCAAAGGATACGACTGATTAATTCCAATCAACCCCTAGAAAAAGTTAAAGAGTCACTCAATAATATCATCTCAACCTTTTGTTAATGAGTAATATTTACTCTTGGCAGGCTGACACATGGCGTTCTCTGACACGGAGCGACTCTGCCCGTGGCCATGCACTACTTCTGAAGGGGGGGAGGGGCATCGGCAAGATTGCATTTGCCCGTAATCTAGCCAAGTCCTTGCTGTGTGAGAGGCCCAGTTCGACTGCAGAACACTGTGGCACCTGCCCCAGCTGTGGGTGGTTTGATCAGGGAGGGCACCCCGACTTCCGTCTGATCGAGCCCGAATCACTTGCAGCTCTAGCTGATGAATCCACCTCTGATCAGGGTGGAGATGGACAGAATGCTACCGAGAGCGCCCCCACCAGTACCAAAGCGAAGAAGAAACCCAGTAAGCAGATCGGGGTCGATCAGATACGGGCCCTCGCTGATCTCGTGAATATGACCAGCCACCGTAATGGATACAAGATCATACTGATCCACCCCGCAGAGTCGATGAACCCCTCTGCGGCCAATGCCCTTCTAAAGAATCTGGAAGAGCCCCCCCCTCAGACCCTCTTTATACTGGTGACACACCGACCTCAAGACCTTCTTCCCACACTGCGTAGCCGGTGCCGTCAGATCCCAATGCCAAGCCCCGATCGTGCCACCTCCATCGCCTGGCTCAAGGGCCAGGGCATCAAGGATCCTGAGAATAGCCTTGCCGCGGCGGGGTACGCGCCATTATCTGCATTGGAGCAGAATGATGAAGATTATCTTGTTCAGTATCAGTCCTTTATCCG
>CAJBQQ010000107.1 GCA_903957805.1 uncultured Pseudomonadota bacterium
ATCAGCGCTACCACTGCGATATGTTCTCTGGATGCCATCATCGACCGCTGCAGTTCCACCCTCACTACCGAATCCTCCGAGTATGACCGATAGAAATGGTCGGTTCATGGCCTTACACATGATGTAGGACAGAATTGCACCGGAGCTTCCAACCAGTGATCCGGCAATAATCAGCATCGGGTTCCCGAGCGAGAAGCCGATCCCAGCCGCAGCCCAGCCAGAATAAGAATTGAGCATGGAAATCACCACCGGCATATCTGCACCGCCGATAGGAATGATGATGAGGAAACCAAGTACAAAAGCAATCACTGCCATACTCGCAAAGGCTGTCCAGTTTGTGGCTTCACTAAAGAAGAACCACAGTCCACAACCAAACATGATGAGTGCCAATATGAGATTGACCGTATGCTGTCCACTAAATGTGATGGGGGCGCCGCTCATTCGGCCAGATAGCTTTAGGAACGCAATCACCGAACCTGACCAAGTCATAGCGCCGATGAATGTACCAAGGAATAGCTCCAACTTGCTACCCATCGGGAGTATTGCGGGCAAACCAAAAGAGACAGGATTGTTGACTGCGGCAATGGCGATGAACACAGCCGCCAGACCTACCAATGAGTGCATGAATGCAACCAGTTCCGGCATCGCCGTCATTTCTACTCGCCGAGCCACCACCGCGCCAATACCACCCCCCACTGCGATGCAGCCGAGTATCAGTGCCCAGTTCTTAGTGACAGTGAGCGTAGTGATGACAGCGATGGTCATCCCCACCATTCCAAACAGATTACCGCGCCGAGATGTGAGCGGCGAGCTCAGGCCCTTCAGCGCCAGAATAAAGAAAACTGATGCGACTAAATACGCGAGTGCGACCAAATTTGCGGACATTTACGCGCTTCCTTTTTTATCTTTTTTTCTGAACATTTCCAGCATCCGCTGCGTAACAAGAAATCCACCAAATACATTGATCGAGGCCAGCGTTACCGCCACTGCACCCAGCCATACACCCCAATCACTTTCGAGGGGGCCGGCGGCTAGCATCGCACCCACCAAAATAATGCCTGATATCGCGTTCGTCACTGACATCAGTGGGGTATGTAGTGCTGGGGTTACATTCCATACCACGTGGTAACCCACGAACACCGCTAACACAAATACCGTGAGATTGATGATGGTTGGGTCAACTTCGCCGATCATAATTGCTCCTTCTTGATTCGAGTAACATAAGCCATAAATTAAACCGCAAAAAATGTGACATACAATCTATTCGACCAAAATTAGGTCGAGCAAATATTCTATGCCTTCTTAGTTATTTCCCCGCCTGTGCAGACTATTGTTCCGTCGACGATCTCATCTTCTCGGTCTATCTTGAATTCACCACTCTTTGCATCAAGCATCAGATTCAGAAAATTCATCAGATTGCGCGCATACAGGGCACTGGAATCGGCCGCTACCAATCCAGGTAGGTTTGCGATTCCGATGAGGTGCACACCATGCTTGATAACAACCTTGTCCAATTCAGACAGCGGACAATTACCACCCGCCTCAACTGCCATGTCCACAATCACCGATCCAGGCTTCATCGCACGGACGGTTTCCTCCTTAATCAGAACAGGTGCTGGACGTCCTGGAATCAATGCAGTGGTAATTACAATGTCAGCTTGCACCGCACGATCATGCACCAACTCTGCCTGACGGCGCATCCAATCCGCCGGCATCGGCCGAGCATAACCCCCAACACCTTTCGCGATCTCACGCTCTTCATCGGTGATGTAAGGTACATCAAGAAACTTTGCACCCAGTGACTCTATCTGCTCCTTTACTGCTGGACGAACGTCTGATGCCTCTATCACTGCACCCAATCTCTTAGCGGTAGCAATCGCCTGTAATCCCGCAACACCTGCCCCCAAGATCAATACACGTGCAGCCTTCACAGTTCCTGCAGCGGTCATTAGCATGGGGAAGAATTTCTGATAAACATTAGCTGCCATCAATACCGCTTTATAGCCAGCGATATTGGCCTGTGATGACAGTACGTCCATACTCTGGGCACGAGAGATCCGCGGTAACTTTTCCATCGCAAATGCTGTTAGCCCATGCGCAGCAAGGGCGGCTATACCATCTGCCTGATGAGGCACAAGAAGTCCTAGCAATACGGCATCCTTACGCATCATGGAGAGTTCATTGGCATCTGGGCCACGTACCTTGAGTACAATCTGTGACTGACTATATACCTCTGCCGCACTCGCCACGATGGTCGCACCTGCAGCGCTGTAGGCCTCATCAGTGATACTCGCACCAGCACCAGCACCGGACTGAACTAGGACGACATGAAAGCCCTTGTCAGTATATTTTTTTACCGTCTCCGGCGTTGCCGCAACGCGGGTCTCTCCACCACGTATCTCAACGGGTATTCCTATATGCATTGACTATCTCTCCTATCTTTCAATATCCGACATCATTGCCGCGATCTTGCAAATACATTCTTCACCATGTCCACCAGCAACAAACCCGAGATTATAAATGAACTTGGGCATGATGCATTACCTCGATTGAGGAATTAACTCGAACCAAACGTTATAGATCTGAGCTTAAACCCCAGTCTGATTGGATACTTTCAGGCAATGACTGATCCAACGAGTGGTCAATTTTTCCTGTACGCTGTTCTGACGCAACCGGGACGCCAGGCCACCAAAATCAACCTGATCAAGTGGTTGATCCTGATCGAAGCAAGAGAATACGTAAGTAACCTCACCAGTTTCTGGGTTCTTGTGAGGCTGCAGGCACTGAGCACAGATCTCTTTCATCATGCACTGCATTGGTGAGTTAATCGATCCGATAGCGAAATGCTCTGCCTTTAAATAGGGCTTTAGCAGTGTATGCCGGGCAGCACCGACTGCCGCCATCATCCGGTCAGAACCAATGGCGATGATGCGGTCGGCAGTGAGCATTGTCACCGGCTGAGCACCCAGTGCACCGCTACCATAGGCCGCCATGGCCTGCACGATATTGCCGACATAACTCAGATCACCCGGACGGGAAGGCTTGAAACCGGGAGATTCATCGCAACACCACACCACCATATCCGCCGCAGCCTCAATCTCTGATACCTTGTAACGGTCGATTAGCTTCTTGTAACCGGCAAAATATAGGACCTTCGATCCCGCTGCTCGAGCCGCTGCCCCAATTGAGAACAACACCGCATTACCGAGTCCGCCGCCTACTAGAACCACTGTTTCACCCGGCAGAATCTCAGTCGGGGTGCCGGTGGGTCCCATCAATACCACTGGCTCACCAGGTTTGAGCTTAGCGCATAGGTCTGCTGACCCCCCCATCTCCAGTACGATCAGAGATACCAATCCTCGCTCAACATCCACCGATGCGCCGGTAAGTGCAATACCCTCCATCGCCAACTTGGTATCTCCTTCTGTAGTCGCAAGGGCCGAAAAATTCTGAAAACGGTAGAACTGACCAGGATGAAAGCGCTCCGCTGCCATTGGCGCGTGCACCACTACTTCGATAATGTTAGGCGCGAGCCTCTCGACCTTATGGACTGTGGGCCGCAGCTGTCCATTTAATTCAGAGAAGAACTGTGTAGCTGATTTCTTGGAGGATGGGTCAACACGTCCTAGCACCCGACTGACCACTGGATATCCCTGCTTGGCGCTGGACATGGCCTTAACCACATTGCCGGAATAAGATGGGTGCAAATCACCGAAGAAACTAATAAAGCGTCCATCCTCACAACGACTCAGAAGTACCATTGAGGATTCTGGCTTTGGATTTGCGCGGGGAGGATTGACCGGCAAGCCCTCATCATCACACGCGGCAAAATAACGTCCATTCAGCTTAAAATTCTTCTCATCTTCCCTCGCGAGTACCGTATTTGGCTGAGTACCTGCTGCAACTAAAATAGCACGCGCAGGCAACTCTACCTCCCCAGTTTTTTGCCATGACCCAGTCTCATCTGGCGACTGGATCATGAACCCTACAGAACACGCATGATCCCACCGATCGGTATCGACTTTCACAGGCGTCAATCCCTCAGCAAACCAGATACCCTCTTCTAAGGCCTTCTCAACTTCTTCATGATTGAGTGTATAGGATGGGCTATCAATCATCCGTTTACGGTAAGCAATCGTTGCACCTCCCCAAGACTGAAGGAGTTCAACGATTCGTGGATCCCTCCCCTCTTGCTTCGAGGTCTCTCGTTCAGCACGGATGGCGCGTGCATGGCTTAGAAATTCTTCTGCAATCTCACGCTCTTCCTCATCCCAAGAACCACGAATAACTGACTCGCCTTGCTCAGCGATGAGAGTTTCGTAACGGCGTAAAAACTTTTCAACCTGTATCGGATAGTAAGCAAGCGCTTCGGTTGCTGTATCGATCGCAGTCAGTCCGCCACCAATCACCACCACCGGCAGTCGCAACTGCATATTGGCAACGGAACTAGCCTGGGCAGCACCAGATAGCTGCAATGCCATCAGGAAGTCAGATGCGGCACGAACGCCTCTCGCTAGCCCATTTGGCAGATCGAGCACGGTGGGTCGCCCTGCACCCGCAGCCAGTGCCACATGATCAAACCCCATCTCAAGTGCATCATCGGCGGTTAGGGTTCCACCAAAGCGAACCCCTCCGAACAGGGCAAACTCATCCCGCCGCTCAAGTAGGAGCCTTATCAGTTTAAGAAAATTCTTGTTCCACCGTACGGTGATACCGTATTCGGCGACACCACCAAAACCAGCTGGTTCACGTTCATCCAGATTCTCATCGAGTTCAGATGCATGCTGTATAGGATTGAACGGGGACCGTTGTCCCTGTTGATCCGTTCCAGAAAGATATGCTGGCAAGGGCTCGATCTTAAGACCGTCGATACCTACTACCGTGTGACCATCATTCATTAGATGATGGGCCAGGGTATAGCCAGCAGGTCCCATCCCCACCACCAATACCTTACGGCCTGTTGGCGGTTTCGGCACAGGTCTCCGCAGATCAAGCGGATTCCAGCGCGTGAGTAAG
>CAJBQQ010000108.1 GCA_903957805.1 uncultured Pseudomonadota bacterium
CTGCTCCTTGTACTGCTTCAGAGATGGATTGGTCTCGATCGCCTCTTCAATCTTTTCTTTTAAATTCTTTAGCTCAACGGCCTCTGCACGCTTGAGCTCGTCCTTCTGGGCTTCGAGCTTCTTAGCTTCTTTCTGTTTCTTGGAATCCCCACCCTTGACCTGGCCATCACGTTCCACTACATCCTTACCGCCACCCTTAATTGGGTTGACGCTATCACCACTCCTGTCACCACCCGAGAGGGCGACCTTGAGTGGAGTCTTGAAGTAGGATGAGATTCCGTCTAAGGTCCCAACATCGGTACTACTTAATAACCACATCAGCAGGAAGAAGGCCATCATCGCGGTCACGAAGTCAGCGTATGCGATCTTCCACACCCCGCTCGGATGCCCACCGCCATGACGCTTCTTAACGCGTTTAATGACAAATGGTTTTTGTGTGGGTCCCCCAGATTTCTGTTCGGCTCCCTCAGCCATGAATGCCCCTGCTTCTATCAGTGCAGAACATTATTTAGTCTTGGTCGACTTAACAAAATCTTCCAACTCGAGGAAGGATGGACGCTCAGTGCTGAACAATACTTTTCTACCAAACTCTACCGCTAGGGCAGGCGAGTAGCCATTAAGATTAGCCAAGAGAGTAACCTTGATACACTCAAGTATCTTGCTAGATTCTTCTAAACGTTGTTCTAGTTTCGATGCTAATGGGGTTACAAAACCATATGAGAGCAAGATCCCAAGGAATGTACCGACCAATGCAGCTGCGATCAACATCCCCAGTTCTTGTGGTGGAAGACCAACCGACTCCATTGTATGAACCACTCCCATCACTGCTGCCACGATGCCAAATGCGGGCAGACCATCGCCCACCTTCTGAATACAACTCGCGGGTATTCCACCCTCTTGATGGTGGGTATCCATCTCACAATCCATCAAGTTTTCAATCTCCATCGCGTCAAGATTCCCCCCCACCATGAGTCTCAGATAATCGGTGATGAATTCAATGGCATGATGCTCTGCTAGGATTGCTGGATACTTGGAAAATATCGGGCTCTGCTCAGGCTCCTCTACGTCATTTTCAATTGCCATCAATCCTTCCTTACGAACCTTCGCAAGAATCTCGAAGAGAAGGCCCATCAATTGCATATAAAGGGCCTTATCGTATTTCGATCCCTTAAAGACATTAGGGAGGTCCTTCATGGTTGCCTTGATGGCCTTGCCTGAGTTGCCAACGAGAAATGCCCCGATCGCAGAACCTCCAATCATGAGCAGCTCGACCGGCTGAAATAGCGCCGCCAAGTGACCGCCGGCCAGTGCAAAACCGCCGAACACAGCCGCCAAAACAATTACATATCCGATGATGACCAGCATTGTAGTTACACCCTAAAATGTCATGTATAAGAACATCATTACCAATTGAAGTCTGAGGAGGAAAGTTATCATGCCTCGATCCTGGTGAAGTCTGGAACAGGAACGAATTCACCCCTCAATTCCAGAGTGGGTGTCGATACAATCAGATCCTCCCTGTCTCTGAGTGAGCAGTCTTCAGGGGGCTACTTCCTCAAGCAGCACTAAGCTGCTGAGTCTCAGATGCAATGACTTGTGAATACTTCTTAGTCTTACCAGCTCTCGATGGGATGTTGCACAGACCACAGACATGACGAGAGTGAAGCTCAAGCGTATGCACCACAAAATCCCCTGCACACTGGCTACACGGAGCAAGTGAGAGGATCTTACTATCAATAAAACGTACCAACGTCCATGCCCGGGTCAGACTCAGAACCTGATCCAACTGGCTGGCCTCGATATGCTCAAGGTAGAGCTTGTAACCCTTGATCACGGCCTCGATACCATGAGTATCGGTATAGCTGGTGAGATACTTGTAGATATTGATAAATAATGACGAGTGCATGTTGGGCTGCCAACTCGTAAACCAATCTTCAGAGAATGGCAACATACCCTTGGGTGGAGATACGCCAGTTATCTCCTTGTAAAGCTTTACCAGTCTCTCTCGGCTTAGGTTTGAATTAGCCTCAAGCACCTGCAAACGAGCTCCTAACTTGATTAACTCGCTCGCAAGCTGAATTTGTTTTGCCTCTGACAGAACACTCTTATTACGCATCGTCGCCATTCCCTAAAGTACCTGACTTAAACAATCGCCTCAGCAGGCTTACCCGCCAACAGAATAGCAGCATGAAACTGTGATACCGAGTGGTCACGACTATGACTAGTCAACATTTCAGCCATCAACCGGTCATCAAACCGGAAACGGCATAACAGCATATTCGATGAGGCCATCTTTAGAAGTTGACTGGCGGTGAGGTTCTCCATGATATCGGCCACATCCTTATCGATCCCAAGACGGAACATGGCCGCGGCTCGGTCTTCTCTCAGCATCTGCTGAGCAAGCAGCATGTACCCTAGATTGATCTCTCTGATTTCTCCCAACATCTGGTTAGTAACCATTCGTATACTCCATTCCAGTTAAGATGCAGACCCTTACCCGATACCTGAGCCAGTGAACGCATTCTCAACTTTGGCAGGTTTGAAGTAAATGGAGGTTATTCCAAATCCGCGGTAGGACTTCCACCACCATGCATGTAGGAAGAATTCCTACATGCGTAATGACTGACAACCGTGTCTAGATATAGAGATACCCCAGGATGGGGGAGGATTGATGCAGAGAGGCTGCATATTACAATACAACCAACACAATGATTTCACTACAACATTAACACTGATTCCAATACATGCTTGGTGGCAAAATTCATGACAAGATGGTCATCTGAAATCGCACGTTGCAACACTCTAAATTCTAAATACTCTATTCAGGCCAGCTAATCCGATTGAGTTTGCGGTGCAACTGAAATTGGCCTGGTGACTAGGCCATGATCATCGCATCCTTTATAGTCACGCATCTCACAATCTCTAGCCATTCTTTGCGCTTCAATAATTTGTGGGGGGATCATCATCTTGGCCGACTCGAGCAGATTCCTCTGTGCTGTAACAACGCCCCTTGATGCCGCCATCTTGAACCACATATAGGCCCGGACATAATCCTGTGGAGCACCACGACCCTCTGCATAAAGTCTCCCCAGATTATTCTGGGCCTGCAGATAACCTTGAGACGCCGCTATTTGATACCATTTCAGGGACTCTCTATAATCCTGCTTCACGCCACGACCCTCCTCATACATCTGACCGAGATTGAATTGGGCACGCGAAAAACCTTGAGATGCTGAGAGCGAGTACCATCTGATCGCTTCCAGATAATCCTGTTCAACACCCTGCCCATTGTTATACAGCACACCAAGATTGAATTGAGCGCGCACGTGACCCTGCTCTGCCGCCAACTGATACCACTTCTTGGCAAGTTCAAAGCTTTGATCTACCCCCTGCCCATTGGAGTACATCACACCCAGGCTGTACTGCGCGAGCGCATTCCTTTTTGCAGCTGCTAGATGAAACCAACTAGCAGCCGCTTCGTAATCTCGTATCACGCCCTGCCCATTGGCATACATTACACCCAGGTTGAGTTGGGAGAGTGTGTTCCCCTGCTGCGCGGCCATGCGAAACCATTTTAATGACTCGTAATAGTCTTGAGAAACACCCTGCCCATTGGCATAGATCACCCCCAGC
>CAJBQQ010000109.1 GCA_903957805.1 uncultured Pseudomonadota bacterium
CCTTAGGACCGTTATAGTTACGGCCGCCGTTTACTGGGGCTTCAGTCAGGAGCTTTGGCTTGCGCCGAACACCCTTCCTTAACCTTCCAGCACCGGGCAGGTATCAGGCTCTATACGTCATCTTTCGATTTTGCAGGGCCCTGTGTTTTTGCTAAACAGTTGGTTGGACCATTTTACTGAGACCACCCATAAGGTGGTACGCTTTATCCCGAAGTTACAGCGTCAATTTGCCTAGTTCCTTCTCCACGGCTCACCCGAGCGCCTTAGAATATTCATCCCATCTACCTGTGTCGGTTTGCGGTACGGGCCGCTGTAGCCTAGCCTTAGAGGTTTTTCTCGGCATCTTTTAGGTCTCTCCCATTGGCCGAAGCCGCAGTGTACTTTCGCACTTTGCCACATCTTACGGATTTACCTGTAAAACGTATAGCTACATGCTTAAACGGGATATTCCGTGATCCCCGTGAGACTTTCAATAATGCGTCACCCCATCGAAACTACAGTGGGTACTGGAATATTAACCAGTTTTCCATCAACTTCCCCTTTCGGGTTTGCCTAAGGACCCGACTAACCCTGATCCGATTAACGTTGATCAGGAACCCTTAGATTTTCGGCGATAAGGTTTTTCACCTTATTTATCGTTACTTATACCTACATTTTCTTTTCTGAACGCTCCAGCATGCGTCGCCACACACCTTCTCTGCAGATCAGAATGCTCCCCTACCGATATACCACCAAGTGGCAATCATAGATCTTCGGTTCGTAGTTTGATGCCCGATCATTTTCCGTGCAGGGCCTCTCGACCAGTGAGCTGTTACGCACTCTTTAAATGAATGGCTGCTTCCAAGCCAACATCCTGGCTGTTATAGAAGCCCCACCTCGTTTGATCAACTTAACTACGTATTAGGGACCTTAGATGCTATTCTGGGTTATTTCCCTCTCGGCCACGGATCTTAGCACCCGCAGCCTCACTCCCGGAGATATTTACTAGCATTCGGAGTTTGTCAGGGTTTGGTAGGCGGTGAAGCCCCCTAGCCCAATCAGTAGCTCTACCTCTAGTAAACGTCTATAATCCGAGGCTGTTCCTAAAAACATTTCGGGGAGAACGAGCTATCTCTCAGTTTGATTGGCCTTTCACCCCTATCCACAGGTCATCCCATAACTTTTCAACGTTAATGAGTTCGGTCCTCCATTCTGTGTTACCAGAACTTCAACCTGCCCATGGATAGATCACAAAGTTTCGCGTCTGCCCCCACTGACTAAACGCCTTATTCAGACTCGCTTTCGCTACGGCTCCGTTATTTTAGAACTTAACCTTGCCAGTGAGGAGCAACTCGTAGGTTCATTATGCAAAAGGCACGCCGTCACGCTTGCGCGCTCCGACCGCTTGTAGGCACACGGTTTCAGGTACTATTTCACTCCCCTATTTGGGGTGCTTTTCACCTTTCCCTTACGGTACTGGTTCACTATCGGTCTTTGAGGAGTATTTAGCCTTACCGGATGGTGCCGGCAGATTCAGGCAGGATTTCTCCGGTCCCGCCCTACTCAGGATACTGCTCGTCCGCGTTAATTTCTGCTTACAGGACTATCACCTGCTATGGTCTAACTTTCCAGAAAGTTCAGCTTGATAACGAATTCTAAATGCAGTCCTACAACCCCGATGCAGCACGCTACATCGGTTTAGGCTATTCCCATTTCGCTCGCCACTACTCAGGGAATCACTATTGTTTTCTTTTCCTCCCGGTACTTAGATGTTTCAGTTCTCGGGGTTGGCTTCTCTTTCGAGATACTATACCTTCAGTATAGTGGGTTGTCCCATTCGGAAATCTACGGATCTAATGCTTGTGTGCAGCTCCCCGTAGCTTATCGCAGCTTACCACGTCCTTCTTCGCCTCTCAAAGCCAAGGCATCCACCATGCGCCCTTATGTTGCTTTAAAAAATATGAAATTGTGTAATGTTACCATTACTAATAATTACTAGTTTACAACTTTATTTTCCCAATATGTCAAAGAACTATTCGAACTTAATCGAAGTGAAGATGTTTGGATTACGAATCCTAGACCTCGCGTCACATCTAATCAACTTTTTATCCCATTTTAAAAAAGATAGAAAGCAGTATGTAAAGAACTATTTGGTGGAGGCGAACGGAGTCGAACCGATGACCCTCTGCGTGCAAGGCAGATGCTCTAGCCAGCTGAGCTACGCCCCCGACATTATCATTATCAAACAATCAACTATAAATAATCAACGCTAATAATGAAGACTAAGGCAAGAGGCTATCACAAAGGTTTATCCTGCTCCAGGACCAAAGTGTATAAGTAGACCCGACCAGATTTGAACTGGTGACCCCTACATTATCAGTGTAGTGCTCTAACCAGGCTGAGCTACGGATCTAAATAATGTGCTAACTTGATAATATGCTAATGTGCTAATCTTTTTCACACTAACCAATTATGGACACTAACACTATAATCCATAGCAAAATCTACTATGATGTAAAGAACTACTTTAAATTAAAAGAAAGGAAACAATAGCACAAAGTAAAATATGCTCTAAAAAGGAGGTATTCCAGCCGCACCTTCCGATACGGCTACCTTGTTACGACTTAGCCCCAGTTACTAGTTTTACCCTAGGCGGCTCCTTGCGGTTACCGACTTTAGGTACACCCAGCTTCCATGGCTTGACGGGCGGTGTGTACAAGGTCCGGGAACGTATTCACCGTATCATTGCTGATATACGATTACTAGCGATTCCAGCTTCATGGAGTCGAGTTGCAGACTCCAATTCGAACTGAGACGAGTTTTTTGAGATTAGCATCCTGTCACCAAGTAGCTGCCCTTTGTACTCGCCATTGTAGCAC
>CAJBQQ010000110.1 GCA_903957805.1 uncultured Pseudomonadota bacterium
GCTCAAGAATGATGCCTATACTGTCGCAATGGCACGCACCTCGGACGCGCACTCTGCATCCGCACAGTTCTTTATTAATATCGCCAATAACGACTTCCTCAACTACACCTCATCAACTTCACAGGGTTTTGGTTACTGTGTATTTGGCAAGGTGATCGAGGGTCAGGACGTGGTCGATACGATCAAGAAAGTCAAAACCACCAGCAAGCACGGACACCAGAATGTGCCGGTTGAGGATGTCGTGATCAAGAAGGCAGTCGTAATTTAGGACGGAATGGGGTTGCAACGGGGTATTCAGTAGTAGATGATTCTCGGGCAGAGTTGAGGCCTGTAGACCCCTCAATGCATCCCTCCTCTGCAACCCCTAAACCCGCTAGAGGGCCTAAAGACCTCTAGCTAAGTCTGATTTAATATCCTGAGTCGCTTCCAACCCCACTGCAATTCGTAATAATCCCTCACGAATACCAGCAGCATCCCTCGCCTCCTGAGTGATACGTGCATGTGTCGTGGTCGCTGGATGGGTGAGCGTACTCTTAGTGTCCCCCAGATTAGCGGTGATCGAGATCAATCGAGTTGCATCGATTACTCTCCATGCGGCCTCTCTTCCTCCCTTCATCTCAAACGAGACGATACCACCACCCGTCTTCTGCTGCTGACGAG
This sequence comes from uncultured Pseudomonadota bacterium, assembly GCA_903957805.1. Taxonomy (GTDB): domain Bacteria; phylum Pseudomonadota; class Gammaproteobacteria; order Burkholderiales; family Nitrosomonadaceae; genus VFJL01. The sequence continues at coordinate 661 of CAJBQQ010000110.1, forward strand.
CAAGGTCATACTGCGGATGAGAGGCCAAGCCGGGATAGTAAACCCGTTCTATACTGGGCTGCTTCTCGAGCCATTGAGCGATCTCCAGAGCATTGGTAGAGTGAGCCTCCATCCGGATCTTGAGGGTCTCCATCCCCTTCAGGATTACCCATGCATTGAATGCACTCAAGGTCGGACCGGCGGTGCGCAGGAACCCATGAACCCCCTTCTCCATGATCAGCTCCCGATTACCCAGAACAGCACCCCCCAGAACCCTTCCCTGTCCATCGAGATACTTGGTTGCAGAGTGGATCACAAGATCTGCCCCCATCTCAAGCGGCCTTTGCAGGATCGGTGAGCAGAAGCAGTTATCCACCGCAAGCCATGCACCTGCCTTCTTCGCAACGACGGATAGTGCCGCGATATCTGAAATCTCTGTGAGCGGATTCGATGGGGTCTCTATAAATAAGAGCTTTGTATTAGGCCTAACCGCTGACTGCCAGGCATTAACATCTGTGGCAGAAACGAATGTGGTCTCAACACCAAAACGCTTGAGAATGTTATTAAACAGATTGACCGTTGCACCGAATAGGCTGCGTGATGCGATCAGGTGATCCCCCGACGACAGAAGCCCCATGACACAAGCAAGTATTGCAGACATGCCGGATGAGGTTGCGACACAGGACTCGGCCCCCTCCAATGCTGCAAGCCTCTCCTCAAATGCGGTGACCGTGGGATTTGTGAAACGAGAGTAGATATTCCCCGGCTCTTGTCCAGAAAACCTGGCAGCAGCTTGGGCCGCATTATCAAATACATAGCTCGAGGTGAGGTACAGAGCCTCGGAGTGTTCATTGAACTGGCTGCGGTGAATACCCGTATGCAGTGCCAGTGTTTCTAATTCAAGTTTGTCAGACATATGGGAGATCCCCTCCAAATAAAAAACCCGCTTAGCCTTTGCTAAAACGGGTTTCCCACGCTTTAGCTGTATTTATAACGCGCCCGCAAGCTGAATCTCAAATCGGCGCACAATCACAAGTTACGCTTGGTCGGTATTTTTGTCAAATTTCCTAGTCGACCGCCACCAGATTTAAATCTAACTGAGTACTCGATACGTTCTGTGATAATGACAGCCCACTATTGCGCCTGGCCTCGATGATAGACAGGTATTCAGCGGTCACATCCCCGGTGATGTACTGACCATCGAAGCAGGAGGTCTCATACTGAGTCACCATCGGATTAGCTCGTGATACGTCCCTCTTGAGCGATTCCAGGTCCTGATAAATCAAATGATCTGCGCCGATCTCGCGGCAGATATCATCATCATTGCGACCGGTCGCGATCAATTCTTGACGGGTTGGCATATCGATCCCGTAGACATTGGGAAACCTCACAGGTGGGGCTGCCGATGCAAAATATACCTTATTCGCACCTGCTTCCTGAGCCATTTGTACAATCTCTCGGCTGGTCGTTCCTCTCACGATCGAGTCATCCACCAGCAACACATTCTTACCCCGAAACTCCACACCCATCGCGTTGAGTTTTTGCCTGACGGATTTACGACGTTGTTGCTGACCCGGCATGATGAATGTTCGGCCGATATAACGGTTCTTAACGAAACCCTCTCGGAAGTTAAGCCCGAGTCGGTTGGCAAGCTGCAATGCACTCGGTCGGCTCGAGTCTGGAATTGGAATGACCACGTCGATATCCAGATGACGCATATCCTTGGTGATCTTATCGGCAAGGCTCTCACCCATATTCAGCCGAGTCTCATAGACCGAGATACCATCCATCACCGAATCGGGACGGGCTAGGTAGACATACTCGAAGATGCATGGATTGAGCGTCGGGTTGGCAGCACACTGCTTACTATAAAAATTTCCACCCTCATCAATAAAGACCGCCTCACCCGGTGCAATATCACGGATCAGCTTGAAACCGAGTGTGTCGAGTGCAACACTCTCGGAGGCAACCAAATACTCAGTCCCCTGCTCGGTATCGGCTGAGCCAAATACCAGAGGGCGGATGCCATAGGGGTCTCGAAAGGCCAGTAGACCATACCCCGCAATCATCGCAACCACCGCATACGCCCCTCGACAACGCTGATGGACACCCGCAACAGCGGCGAAGATAGCGGCAGGGTCGAGCTGATGGTTCTTCGTACTCCTCTGTAGCTCATGAGCCAGCACGTTGAGAAGTACCTCTGAATCTGAATTGGTATTGACGTGACGTAAGTCCTCGCGGAATAACTCCTGATTGAGTTGTGCCGCGTTGGTAAGGTTACCGTTGTGACCTAGCACGATGCCAAATGGAGAGTTCACATAAAAGGGCTGTGCCTCTGCGGTGGATTCAGCCGATCCCGCGGTCGGATATCGGACATGGGCAATACCCATATTCCCGGCCAATGCACGCATATTTCGGGTTCTGAATACATCCCTCACCAGTCCACCACCCTTTTGCATGTGGAATGTATTCCCCTGTGCCGTGACGATACCGGCAGCATCTTGACCGCGATGCTGTAGCACCAGCAAACCGTCATAGAGCAACTGGTTAGCGGGGGATTGTGCGACTACACCCAGAATTCCACACATGATGACTTCCCGGAAAGAACGTACAGATTAATGCTGCACGAAAAACATGTAAAGGGATTTACTTCTCATCTTAACCAACAAATTGTCTTGCATTATTGCCATTTGTCGGGTCATCTCTTTTTCTCATAATGAATACGCTTGGATAACTCCTGAGGGAGCCAAGGCAGTGTCAACCCCGCCGCTGTCTCAAGCGTCTTACTCAGCAATGCCTTCTGCCAGAGTGGCTCTTGAGGGAGCGTTGTCATCCCTGCTAACAAAACCACCATCAATACAATCAAGAGACCCCTCACCAGTCCGAATACTGACCCCAACATCCTATCAATAAAGCCCAGCCCAACCGTCTTAATCAAGGCAGATAGCAGCATCGCGACCAGGCCC
>CAJBQQ010000111.1 GCA_903957805.1 uncultured Pseudomonadota bacterium
AAGGTTGCGGATGCGATGCTGGGTCAGGGCGTGATCTAACGGATCCAGACCGACTTAACATTCACAAATTCTCGAATGCCGTGGGAGGAAAGCTCCCGGCCAAAACCGGATGACTTGATCCCTCCGAAGGGCAGCCTCGGATCGGATCTAACCATCCCATTGATGAAGCTACTGCCGGCATGTACTTGCCGAGCAATCTTCTCCGCGTGTACCGAGTCACCACTCCAAATACTCGATCCCAATCCGAAACGAGTGTCATTGGCAATATGTACGGCCTCATCCTCATCTGTAGCTCGAATCACAGTCGCCACCGGTCCGAATAACTCTTCATGGTAAGCACGTGTCTTTGCCGTGACTCGGTCGAGTATTGAGGGTGGGTAAAATGCGCCCTCCCCCGCGATCGGTTTGCAACCGAGTAGTGCTTCCGCACCTTGTGCAATCGAGTCGGTCACCTGTAGGTGTAGATACTCCCTCAAATCAAGACGTGCAAGAGGACCCATTTGGACATTCTCACTCAATGGGTCACCCATCTTAAGGTCTCTCGTTTTTTGCATAAAAATGGATACGAACTCGTCCGCAATTTCTGCAACGGGGATGATCCTCTTAGCGGCGATACAAGACTGCCCGCAGTTCAGAAAACGTGATTTCACTGCATTGGTCGCAGCCAATTCCAAATCGGCATCTTTCAGAATGACGAATGCATCCGATCCACCCAACTCTAGTACACACTTCTTAAGATGCTGTCCAGCATGGGCAGCGACTACACGGCCTGCAGCCTCAGAACCAGTGATCGTCACCGCATGAACATGATGGCTCGCAATGGCCTCGACCACATCAGAAGACTCAATCATGAGGGTGGCAAAGAGAGATGCTGGGAATCCCGCATCGAGAAATAATTTTTCTATCGCCAGTGCGCATTGAGGTACGTTGGATGCATGCTTTAGGACGCATCCATTCCCCGCCATCAGCGCAGGTGCTGCGAAACGAATCACCTGCAGGAAAGGGAAGTTCCACGGCATCACACCCATCACCACACCGAGTGGTTGATACGACACATAACTTCGACTGGCGTCAGTCTGGACCGTCTCATCTCGCAAGAAATTCTGGGCATGTACCGAGTAGTAGTCGCAGATGAGTGCGCACTTCTCCACCTCATCGTAAGACTCTCTTATCGGCTTACCCATCTCGATCGAGATCATCCTTCCATAATCAGCCGAGCGCTCGCGAAGTAGTCTGGCGGCAGAACTCATCCTTACCGAACGGTCATCGAAGCTGTTCTGTGACCATTCCTGCTGGGCGATATCAGTCTGCTGCAGCGCGGTGGCGAGATGATGACTATCCCAACTGGTGTATGTCTTAACGATCCTATTGGTCGCTGGGTTCAGACTGATATAAGGCATGATGTGCTATCCTCTGGATGAAATTTAAGGGTAACAAGGGAACCTGAATTGACTGGGGGGCTGCTTGCCGCTCACCCCCCCCGTTCCACTTTATTATCTTAATATAGCAGCTCATGAAAAAGTCTCTACCCGTTATATTATTACTGGCTTTGACTGGAGC
>CAJBQQ010000112.1 GCA_903957805.1 uncultured Pseudomonadota bacterium
CACCCTCTTGAGTATTTCATCAGAGATAGTCAGCTCGCCAGAATAGTCTGTCGATGCCGCCCATAGTCGCAGAATATCCGCCCCGTACGTGTCCATCACCTTCTGAGGAGCAATCACATTGCCCTTCGACTTACTCATCTTGTGACCGGAACCGTCGACTACAAAACCATGAGTCAGTAGCGACTCGTAAGGTGCCCGTCCGTCCAAGGCGCATCCAGTCAGTAGTGAGGATTGGAACCAACCCCGGTGCTGGTCAGACCCTTCCAGATAAAGATCGGCGGGATACGTTAATTGATCTCTGCGTTTCAGAACAGAGTAATGAGTGACGCCTGAGTCGAACCACACATCCAGCGTATCAGTGACTTTTTTATATTGTGTGGCATCCACACCGGGGAAGCTCTCAATCTCCAGGCTGAACCATGCCTCAATGCCCCTCTCCTCCACCTGCTGTGCAACCCTCTCCAGCAGTGCCGATGTGTCAGGATGCAGCTCGCCGGTCTCCTTATGGATGAACAGCGGCATCGGTACGCCCCAATTCCGCTGCCGAGAGACGCACCAGTCAGGGCGCTTCTTAATCATGGCCTCTAGTCTTGCACGCCCCCATGCCGGGAAGAACTGCGTATGCTCCACTGCCGCGCTGGCAATCCCGCGTAATGTTCGCCCATCTTTCCCGTGCTGACCCATTCCGATGAACCATTGATGGGTAGCACGAAAGATTACCGGTGATTTATGGCGCCAGCAGTGCGGGTAACTATGATTCAGTCGACCTGAAGAGAGCAAGTTGCCACTGTCAGATAGTCTCTCGATGACTGTCTTGTTGGCATCCCACACGCTCATGCCTCCCACCATCGGGATCCTTGCAAAGAATCGCCCTTTATCATCTACCGGGTTCTCAACCGGCAAGTCATAACGCATACCGACCGCATAGTCTTCCAGTCCGTGTGCCGGAGCGGTATGTACTAGCCCTGTGCCGGCATCTATCGTTACGTGATCGCCACAGATCACTGGTACCTGGTGAGGATAGAATGGATGCTGCAGCTTCAGGTGCTCAAGAGCGCCCCCCTTGCAGCTTGCGAGAGTCTTTGTGTCTCCTTCGCTGTAACGGGCCAAGGCGCTCTCAACGAGTTCATGCACCAGAATCAGAAGGCCTTTACTTGTTTCAATCAAGTCATAGGTTAGTTCTAGGTGTACACATACCGCCTGATTGGCAGGTAGTGTCCAAGGAGTCGTTGTCCAGATCACAGCATAGGCCGGACCATTGATGTGCCCTATGCCAAATGCTTTCGCCAAGACCGCATTATCCAGTACCTGAAAGGCCACATCGATGGCGGGAGAGTTCTTATCCTCGTATTCGACTTCAGCCTCAGCCAGCGCGGACCCACAATCTACGCACCAGTGAACCGGCTTGCTCCCTTGATACAGGTACCCGTTCTTGTAGACCTCTCCCAGCGTTCGCATGATATCCGCCTCGGTCTGGTAATCCATAGTGAGGTAAGGCTTATCCCACTCACCCAGCACACCGAGCCTAATAAAATCAGCCTTCTGACGGTCAACCTGAACACTTGCATACTCACGACACAACTCTCGGAATTTAGCGGGGTCAATATTCTTTCCGTGGTTTTTTTCCACCACTAACTCAATCGGGAGTCCATGACAATCCCAACCAGGTACATAGGGCGCGTCAAAGCCCGACAAGGTCTTACTCTTGACGATGATATCCTTCAGAATTTTATTGACTGCATGCCCGATATGGATGTCTCCATTGGCATAGGGAGGACCGTCGTGAAGTACAAACTTGGGCCGTCCTTTGCTGACTTCGCGGATCTTCTGATAGAGTTTCTTTTCCTGCCAATCCTTAAGCATGACCGGCTCACGC
>CAJBQQ010000113.1 GCA_903957805.1 uncultured Pseudomonadota bacterium
ACACCACACGGGTCGGGGCTGGCCCTTTTCCAACCGAACTAGATGATGAAGTTGGCCGTCAACTGGCTAAACGGGGCAATGAGTTCGGATCAACCACCGGACGGCCACGCCGTTGTGGCAGGTTTGAAGCTGCAGCCCTCAAACGCTCTATCCAGATTAATGGTGTATCGGGTTTATGCGTCACCAAGCTCGATGTACTAGACGGTGTCGAAACCCTGAGCTTAGGCGTAGGCTACAAATTAGATAGCAACGCCGAGGGCGAGAAATTCAGTAGCATTCTACCGGTAGGAGCTGATGAGCTCGCACTTTGTGAGCCCGTCTACGAGGAGATGCCGGGCTGGATGGGGAGCACTGTTGGGATTAAGGATTTCGAGCAATTACCCAAGGCCGCGCAGAATTATTTGAAGAGGATGGAAGAGGTGTGTGAGGTCCCTGTGGATATGATCTCAACCGGACCGGACCGTGAAGAGACTATTGTTCTGCGTCATCCTTTTAAGTAATGTCGGATTAATATCAAATGATCGGTATTGACTCACTTTGATAGTCTCCTGACCGTCTCTTTCGTTAACACCAGTAGATCCTCCTCTCTGCTCTCAAGGCAACTTTCAACCTGTTGCCGTTTACCAAAAATGCATCCCTTTACGATTCAGCTCGCAGACTGGCAAACCGACAATTCTGCGGTGCGCTCCATTCGCGAGATTGTGTTCATTCAAGAACAGCATGTCCCTGTCGATTTGGAGTGGGACCAATTTGACGAGAGTTGTCTCCATCTGCTAGCGCTCGATGCCACTAACAGACCAATCGGCACCGCACGACTTTTACAAGACGGTCATATCGGGCGAATGGCCGTACTTAAGGAATGGCGGGGTCTCGGCGTGGGCACTGCACTCTTGAAGCATCTACTGAGTGAAGCAAAGACGCGAGGGCTTGCGATCGCGATTGTTAATGCGCAGACCTATGCAGTCGATTTCTACGCCCGATTTGGCTTCCAGTCAAAAGGAGATGAATTCCTCGACGCGGGGATCCCCCACGTGCGGATGCTACTGCAACTAGGTGAGCAGGCTGACTAGGGAGATAACGCGGGATCTGCCTCTCGAATGAAAATGCCAGCTTGGTCAATAAGCTGGCATTTTAAACGTCACTCTAGAGATCTAGAGACTAGAACGGAAGCGTAAAGTCCATTGAGAATAACACCTGATCCTTTTGACCCCCAAATGGCGTGTAGGCAACTTGAGATAAGCTGTCAGCCCTGTCGTAGCGAATATTTGGGCGAACATTAAACTGCTGTAAGGCCTTAGTGTCAATCTTCAATCTTTTTGCCGGCTTCCAGTTTGCGCCAACAGTGACCGCATAATAATCAGCAGGAAGGCCAAATGCCACGTTCTGTGCCCCATGAACTGCAAAGCTGCGGTTATCGGTGCCAGTAGCTGCAGCAACTCGACCTGGATTGGTAACACGGAAACCCTGTGCATCACGGAACCACTCTCCACGAACACCGATCGAGAGATCGTGCAATACATCTTGGTACAGATGCGTATTGACTCCATACCATTGAGCCTGTTGTGTCATACCGTTTACCGAGATATTGTCAGCATACCCATGGTCATGCTGCAAAATGAAATGTGTCTTTGGGGTGATCATGTGTTTTGCCACGACGCTGTACATGCCCCAGAAGGCATTGTTACGCGCCGACTGCTCGCTGCCAGTTCCAGCTATATTAAGTGAACTTCGCTTGTCATCTGTCGTATAGGTGACACCCCCGATGCCACCCCAGTTGCTCATGTTCCTGTTAAAGTTTCCATCCCACCCGCCGGTGCCGCTTCCGGTAATCGCGCCACTCATGAATACAATATTTTTATCGACATTGTAGTGGGTCAGTACACCGGTATGGGTGAAAGGCTCCCCATACTGCATGGTATAGGCGTGGCTGTAGAAGAAGTTGTTCGGTGCCGGAACCGATTCAAAGCCAATCGGTGTATAAAAGTGACCGGCCTTAATGGTCAGACCATTAGCGATTGGGGCGTATATTTCAACGAAGGCCTGCGGCAGAGCCACACCATAGTTACGTCCCGTATTTAATATGTTGAGATCCCAATCTCCCCTAGTGCTGTGAGCAGCGCCAGTAGTAGGGTCAAGAGAAGGGTTCCCATAGGCTTGAGTGAAGATGGCGTCGGTTCCGAACATAAAATCTGCTCGGAATCCCAAGTCCCACGATTTACCCGAGTTCACCACATCACGCTTCAGGAACATATTAAACTGATTAAACTGAGCCTGGTTGGCACGATCACCGAAAGTGACTGGGCCGTTATACCCGAAGGTTGAGTGGCTAGGATTGAAGGTCGCTCCCCCGTTCATCCATCCGCCGATCTCTATCCCGTTATCCTTAAAAATTTTTGGCATGATCAGAGAGTTCAGCATGCCATTCGATTGAGGGGTCTTCATAGCCGCTTGTGCGCCCGTCATTCCTATAGAAAGAAGAGCCACTCCACCTGCTGCGAGTGCCGATATACGAGTACGATTCTTGCGTCCAATTTTACGTTTCATTTTCGTGGCCTCCTTCGTTTATGAAATAGACAAAACACTTAAATAAAAATGGTTACTCAACGCAAAATATATGAGTTCATACAAAATGTCCACAAAATATTAATGCAGAATACATAAGGACAACAAGATCTTAAGATAAGACTGACCAAGGGCCTGTCGCATCTACAGCAGAACGATATTAAACAAGGGACTTGGCTGTATCACCCAGCAAAATCACTGAGCAGAACGAGTGCTGTGATGATGTCACCACGTCCCTCAGAGCAAGGGGTTCAAACAAATACTAACCCACCTACCCCAAGAATAGTTTATAGGCTGGATTCTGACTCTCATCCCAGTACCGATATCCCAGTTGGCCTAGAAATTTCTTAAATTCGGTTTTCTCTGTGGGTGGCACCTCCATTCCAACCAGGACGCGACCATAATCGGTACCATGATTGCGATAGTGAAAGAGGCTGATGTTCCAGTGTTGGCTCATGCTATCTAGGAACTTCATCAGGGCGCCAGGGCGGTCTGGAAACTCGAACCGATAAAGTATCTCATTCTTTACCCCGCCCGCCCGCCCGCCCACTAGGTGACGAATGTGTAGCTTCGCCATCTCGTTATCACTAAAATCTTCCGCATACAGCCCACTCTTTTTCAAACTTTTGATCAGTTGTACCGATTCGCCGCGGTTGCGCACAGACACGCCGACAAATACATGCGCCTGCTTTGGGTCGGAGTAACGGTAGTTAAACTCCGTTATGCTCTTCGTC
>CAJBQQ010000114.1 GCA_903957805.1 uncultured Pseudomonadota bacterium
GTGATGGTCACCCTGTGGCTTGAGTCGGAATATGTACGTACCGCTTCTGCAATACGTACAACCGGTGCACCCGGACGTGTCAGCCACTGTCTAAAAAATACCCTCAGATCTCGCCCCGATACGGTCTCAAATGCACGCTGCAAGTCCGTCCAAGAAGCGACGCGAAAGCGCTGCTCATGCCAGAACAACTGCAACGCACGGTCGAACGTCTCTTGTCCGAGTAAATCACGCATCATCAGAAACACCATCGCCGCCTTGTTATAACCGACGATCTGAGAGGCCCCATGGGTGCGCGAGGTAAACTCCGTCAATGGCATGTCCTGGCCAGATGCTAGCGCGGAAAAGTCTCGCAGCCACCCAACCCTCATCTCTCTCGCGGCTTCCGACCCTTCTCGCTCCTTATAAGCATAATCCGCCATGAAGGTGGTTAGCCCCTCGGACCAATTGCCATGAGCATAGTCGGGATAAACACCATTTCCCCACCAGTTGTGTAGTACCTCATGCCCGAGCGAGGTCGCACGGATGAATGGCAGCCTCAGCACCTCGATACCGAGATACGTGAGCGTCGGCATGCCGAAGCCGGTCGGTGTCGGACTCGACACCACACTGAACTCAGTAAATGGGTACTCGCCAATCCATGTCTCGTAAAATTCAATGTAACCCTTTACCTCTTCACGATATTTTTTGGCAAGATCCCCAATCTGCGGATGAAAATAAGTACGAAGCTGGATCGGCTTACCACCCGCACCACGCATTGTGTCGGTCCCGATCACATAAGGACCGGCCATAAGATCGATCCCTTCAGAAGGAAAAGGGAATTCGAAACTCGCACGATAGCCCTCGGCTGTCTCAGACTCATCAATCAACCGTCCTGCAACCAAACCGCGCTGACCTGACGGCAATTCCAGGCTAACGCGATATCGTGGAAGTGTTCCTACTAAGTGTGGATACCAGCCACTGGAATCAGGAAGGAATGTTCCTGCTGAGCCGCTTGCCGGCTCAGTCCTACCGAGTGTCTGTCGGTGTTCGAGTGAACTATCCATTGTCGCAAGCTCACCCCTCCAATGAATCTCAATTCGACGCTGCCCGTGCTGGCGGCGTGGAATCCGCCAGGCTTGGGTATTAACAGTACCTGAAATGGATCTCCCCATAGGCAGTCCATCGACTAGGGCATGCGTCACTTCAAAACGGCGGCCCAGTACCAGCGTCAACTCACCGGCCGCCGATACGGTGATAAGGCTGCGCCCTTCAATCCTGCGCGAGGCCGGATCAATGCGCACAGTGATGTCGTACCCGACATCCGTCTTTATACTTGGTGCTGAAGATGCAGCTGTTGCAATAAAACCCGAGAGAACGAGGCATGTAATACCCCTGATGATCTGCAATCTTGCTCCGGTCAGAGTCACCGTTCCTCTGCCGGGAATTTAGCGATGACCTCGATTGTCTCGTTGCCTCGTTTTACCTTGAGTGGTAACCAAGTGCCTGGCGCATGACGCTTGACCGCTGCGACGACATCCCCAGTCTGCTTAACCACCATGCTCGCAACCTCCAGCATTAAATCACCGTTACGCAGACCTGATATCTCAGCAATACTGCCTTTCTCAACCTGCAACACCCGCGCACCACCATCTGAAGCAATCTCAAATCGGATCCCAAGCCGCTGATGCTGCTGGACAGACGAAACGAATGGTGCGACACCGAACACAGCATCGGCCATTCCTGCAACGAGCTGACCACATGCCTTACCACTATCCCATGGAAGCAGCATGGCAACATCTAGGACCTTGAGGTCTTTCAGTTGGTGAGGGACCCCATATCCATGCTTGATATGTCCCGCACCCATGATCCCAACCACCA
>CAJBQQ010000115.1 GCA_903957805.1 uncultured Pseudomonadota bacterium
ATCACCGAGGCCAAGCGGTTGCATAAGCACGAGGCCCGGCGGCGTCAGATGCAATTTATTGGTAGGCTGATGCGCGAAGTGGACCCGACCCCAATTCAGGACAAGTTTGCCGCATGGAACAGTGTCAGCCTACAACATACCGCGTGGTTTCATCTGATGGAGCGCTGGCGTGATCGTCTGATGGCGAGTGAACAGGCTCTGACTGAGCTTGGGCAAGATTATCCTGAGTCTGATCTGCAGCGCTTGCGAACACTCGTTCGTAACGCCCACAAGGAGAAGCTCGCTAACAAGCCACCCAAAAGCTTTCGCGCGATATTCCATGAATTGCAGGTGATTATTCCGGAGACTCCTAACAGAGTCGACACTGCGGCTGAGTGAGCTGGACGGTGGTAGTCCTTAATCAAATCAAAATTCACGCTTATCTATGACCACTACTCAGAACGATCTTCTGCCCACTATCGAAATTGAGAGGGGGGATAACCCGACCCACACCGTCCTATGGATGCACGGACTCGGTGCAGATGGGAATGACTTTGTACCGATCATAGACGAGCTTGCGCTCCCGTCAGATATCAGCGTGCGTTTTGTGTTTCCCCATGCGCCGATGCGGGCGGTCACCATCAATCAAGGTTTTGTGATGAGGGCATGGTATGACGTGTTCGACCGGAGTTTCAACCGAACTGAGGACGAAGATGGTTTACGTGATTCTCAGCGAGCAATTGAGTTCTTGCTCGAGCGGGAGAGGAAGCGTGGAATCTTGCCGGGACGGATCGTACTGGCGGGCTTTTCCCAGGGGGGTGCAATGGCCTTGCAAGCAGGTTTGCGCTACCCAGAAAAACTTGCCGGCATCATGGCTCTGTCGTGCTACCTGCCGATGCGACAGACCCTCGCGATTGAATCACATCGCGCCAATTCCGGCACGTCGATCTTTATGGCACATGGCAATCTCGATTCGGTTGTCCCGATGGCGCTGGCGACCATATCGAAGCAGCAGTTGCTCGAGTCGGGTTATGTAGTCGAGTGGCACGAGTATCCGATGGAACACTCGGTCTGTGTGGAGGAGATGGCTGATATCAGCGAATGGCTGCAGCGGGTTCTGGTATAGCTCGGACAGTACTCTCGGCGTGGATATGCCGTTATCTTAAAAGAAATGGGCGCAAAGGTGCCCTCGAGGTATGATCTTCACGAATTCTCTACAACTGCGCGACACTTTCTTCACGTTGCATGTGTTAGGTTGGATTGCATAGCATGGTTTCTATCTCGCTCAAGGTAGAGATGGTAGAGGAAGGTTTAAAACCATTCGCTATACTGAGTTAGTAATCGGTACCGGTAGCCGGTCAACGGTTTCGTTTTAGACCTGATTCATCCCGGTTTGCAGTCCTATAAATGGCTGATTTAATTTGTAATGTTTGGGACTAAGAGAGGAGAGCTCGCGATGCATCGAATTGCCCATGTCGAAGATGACTCAGATATTAGAGATACTGTAAGCCGCATCTTGACTGTCGCTGGATATACGGTCGACAGTTATGAGACGCACAGCGATTTTATAAAGGCGCTTGATGATGCCGCCCTTCCCGACCTGGCCATCCTCGACGTGATGGTCGAGTCAATGGATGCGGGCCTGGATACCTATGAGGAGATGCGAAAACGCTTTCCAGGGATTCGTGTGATATTTCTAACCTCCTTGGGTGAGATGATTCTCCCCTACTTTAGTGGAGAGTCTCACGATTGGGTCTGTATCGTTGAGAAACCGGTCGAGCCCGAGAGTCTATTAGCGATTATCCGTAGCCGCCTAGACTCCATCAAAGCTGAGACCAGTCCAGCCTAGAGTATCTGATTATGGCGGATGCCGATTTTTCCTGGGAGGCCCCCCAGAACCGCTTCCCCCCACCGGGTACTGAAGCAGGTAGCCAGAAGCTGAGTGATGAGGTCTTGGTTGGGAATGCCCGCTGGTTTATCGTTTTCCGCTGGGTGACAATCGGCGCTCTCTTTCTTTTTCAGATACTGGCAATTATTTTCTCGGACATACTGACTCAGATTGGTATCACTCATCAGCAAGGATGGCCGATTGTCGTCATCATCGTATTATTCTCGGCCAATGTTGCTTATATCTATGCATTAGATTCACGCCGTTCGACCAAATATAACTCTCCTTCAATAAATATCTGGTGCCAGATCATTGTTGATCTGATATGCCTCTCAATTGTTGTGCACTATGTTGGCAGCATAGCGACCCCAGCCCCTTTCTTCTATGTATTGCATATCGCCTTATCATGCATCTTCTTCTCGACCAGAGAGAGTCTAATCGTCACGCTCTTGGTCTGTACCATGTATACGATCATTCTCCTGATCGAGAACTCCATGTTTTATCAATTATTCCTTGAGGTGCCGGCAGACCCGCATGCAGTGCCTGGGGAGATGATGGAGAGCAAGGCCCTTCTATGGATGTTTACACTGGATACGCTTTTTATTGTTGTCTGGTATGTCGTTTCACGACTCACGATTGTCGTGAGGACTCATGAACGTGATCTCGTGGGTGCGTACGAGCGGATCACGGTGGGGCAAGTAGAGAAAGACCAGTATGCTGTTCTGATGACTCATCAGCTTAAGGCTCCGCTCGATGCCATTCGAAGTAAGATCAATCTGATAAAGGGGGGCTATTGTGGGGAGACTTCCGCCGAGATAAAGGACGTTCTGTTAAAGATTGATAACCGCGCTTCAGGAATGGCGAGTCTGATTATGGACGTTCTCAGGCTCGAACGTCTTAAAGCGGCTGCTCGCAGCACCAATACCCGGGAGAATGTCAGCATTGAATCGGTAGTTCTTAAGTGCATTGATAAGTTGATGACACTTTCTGATTCTCGGCAGGTCAAGGTGAATGTGTCGATGCAGGACTTTCTTGCAGAGGGGATCCCTGATCAGTTCGAGATACTCTTCGAGAATATCATTCTCAATGCGATTGTCTACTCTCATGACGGAGCATCAGTGGAGATAGCGTCGGCTATTGATAAACAGAGCTCCTCCGCGACTGTGATGATTGTCGATCATGGGATTGGGATTTCAGATAAAGATCTACCGCATATTTTTGATGAGTATTTCTACACTCCAAAGGCAGTACTTCACAACAGGGCGTCAAGCGGGATAGGTCTGTCAATCGTTAAGACCGTGGCGGAAAATAATAAACTTCA
>CAJBQQ010000116.1 GCA_903957805.1 uncultured Pseudomonadota bacterium
GCATAACGTTCGCAACGCACTCGCGGCTGCAGCGGCAACAACAGCAATGGGAATAGGTAAAGAGACCATAGCGCAAGGATTAAGGGGCTTCTGCGGGATAAAAGGCCGAATGCAGAAAAAACATGGGCTGAATGAAGCGATATTGATAGATGACAGTTATAACGCAAATCCAGAGTCGGTACGTGCTGCTATAGCCGTGCTAGCGGCCGCACAAGGTAAAAGAATCTTAGTGTTGGGAGATATGGGTGAGTTGGGTTCAAATGCCGTGACTCTGCACGAACAAATAGGTGAAGAGGCTCGACTTGCAGGATTGGATGGGTTGTTTGCTATGGGTAAGTTAAGCGCGGCTACAGTAGAAAAATTTGGTAAGGGTGCGCGGCATTATGAGCGGATCGAGGAGCTGGTGGCCGAGGTTAGGGACCAGTTGGCAGCAGATGTCACGGTACTGGTCAAGGGGTCGCGCTTCATGCAGATGGAGCGAGTGGTCGAGGCTATCGAGGCATGAAAAACGAATTGTTAAACATGGAATGACAATAAAAAAACAAATTTCAATGGCGCACTCGTTATGTTGCTAGAACTCGCTCAATGGATGTCTCAAGATATCCGAATCTTTAACGTGTTCAATTACATTACGTTACGCGCAGTTTTCGCAGCACTAACTGCGCTGGTGATCTCATTCGCGGTAGGTCCAGCCATGATACGCAAGCTCACTGCTTATAAAATCGGGCAATCGGTACGCGATGATGGTCCGCAGTCTCACCTTGTTAAGGCTGGAACGCCAACCATGGGTGGCGCACTAATATTGGTGTCCATTGCCGTCACCACCTTATTGTGGTCGGATTTGAGTAATCGTTATGTGTGGGTGGTACTGCTAACTACGCTGGGTTTTGGTGTGGTTGGTTGGGTGGATGATTACCGCAAGGTGGTATATCGAAACCCCAAGGGGATATCAGCTAAGTCCAAGTTCTTCTGGCAATCTTTAATTGCAATTTCGGTGGCGCTGTATCTCGCGTTCACAGCAGATTTGCCAGCACAGACCAGTTTAATCGTGCCCTTCTTTAAGCAGGTAGTAATACCACTTGGAATATTCGGTTTTGTGATGTTGGCCTATTTTGTCATCGTTGGGACTAGCAACGCGGTTAACTTGACGGATGGGCTGGATGGTTTGGCCATCATGCCCACTGTAATGATCAGCAGTGCATTGGCGGTGTTTGCTTATGTAACAGGTCATGCAGTATTTGCGAAATATCTCGGTATTCCTTATGTCCCACATGTAGGTGAGCTAGCTGTTTTCTGTGGCGCAATGGCTGGCGCGGGACTTGCCTTTCTATGGTTCAACGCATACCCAGCTGAGGTGTTCATGGGTGATGTCGGTGCGCTGGCGTTGGGTGCTGCACTAGGTGTGGTAACAGTGATCGTGCGCCAGGAGATTGTATTAGTCATCATGGGCGGGGTATTTGTTGTAGAGACACTATCTGTGATGTTGCAAGTGGCATCATTCAAGATGACAGGAAAACGTATTTTTAGGATGGCGCCACTGCATCATCACTATGAGTTGAAGGGATGGAAAGAGAATCAGGTGGTGGTGAGGTTTTGGATTATTACCATGATGCTAGTGCTGATTGGCTTGTCCACACTGAAATTGAGATGAAAGATTTTGAAATGGTCTTATGAATTTACAAGGTAAAACGGTGCTGGTACTGGGGATGGGGGAAACCGGATTGTCCATGATTAAGTGGCTGACACGCCAAGGTGCGATTGTGCGCGTCGCAGACAGCCGTGCTGCCCCACCTAATCTGGATGCAATACAAAGAGTCATACCCACTTCTCAGATATTCACCGGAAAATTTGTCGCCGAGATATTTTCACGTATAGATCTTATAGCGGTCAGCCCAGGTATACCGCTGGCAGAACCATTAATGCAGGATGCAGTAAAGCGCGGTGTTTCAGTAGTGGGTGATATAGAGCTTTTCGCTCAGGCGATTAGACGGCTCGGCAGATCAGAAACAAAAATTCTGGGAATCACTGGTTCAAACGGGAAAACAACGGTAACCGCCATGGTGGGAGCAATGGCTAAGAAGGCCGGTTGTGATGCAGAAGTGGCGGGCAATATTGGCCCTGCAGTACTGGATGCATTGATGCAACGGGAAGACTCTGGCAAATTCCCTCAGGTATGGGTTCTGGAGCTTTCCAGTTTTCAATTAGAGACAACTCGAAGCCTCAACCCTGATGCAGCCACAGTGCTAAATCTATGCGAAGACCATTTAGATCGATATGTAGGAATGCCAGATTATGTCGCGGCCAAAGAAAGGATATTCCTGAGCGAGGTGACTGGAACCCAGGTTCTTAACAGAGATGACCCGATGGTACGTGTAATGGCTGTGCCCGGGAGAAAGCAGATAACTTTTGGCCTGGGTGAACCTGTTTCCGAGAATGATTTTGGCTTGTTGCATGAGGGTGGTGATACATGGTTGGTGCAGGGAAGAACACGCCTGATGAAAACAAGCGAGTTAAATCTTATTGGTCAGCACAATGCAGTTAATGCACTCGCCGCGTTGGGACTATGCCGAGCCATGGAATTACCTTTTGGATCATTATTACAGGCCTTACGTGAATTCAAGGGACTTCCACATCGGGTAGAAAAAGTAGCGACATTCGGAGGCGTCACATTTTACGACGACTCGAAGGGCACTAATGTCGGAGCTACGGTTGCAGCGCTGAACGGCATGACGCAACGGGTAGTGCTGATCGCCGGCGGTGATGGAAAGGGGCAGGACTTCACACCATTGAAACACTCAGTGGTCGAGCGTGCGCGTGCGGTAGTTCTGATTGGGCGAGATGCAAAAAAAATTGAGGCTGCGCTTGCCGGCTGCATCATACCGGTGCATCAAGCAAAGACGATGGAAGAAGCGGTGCAAAAAAGTTTTGTGCTGGCGGAACAAGGGGATGTGGTGTTGATGTCACCCGCTTGTGCCAGCCTTGATATGTTCAGAAATTATGCACATCGAGCAGAGGTGTTTGTTACAGCAGTTAGGGATCTAGCTGCAAGAATTCCAGCCAAGATTGTTCAAGGCGCATGCCAATGATTTACCAGGCTGACATTGGCAATCAAAGGATAGCGCAGGATTTTGATCAGACTTTAGTCTGGTCCGCGATACTTTTGCTGAGCCTGGGACTGGTGATGGTTTACTCCGCTTCTATTGCAATCGCAGAGGCTGGGCGAGGTACCGGTGGATACGCAGCCCATTTTCTTGTGAGGCATGGTGCTTATCTGCTAGTCGGTATATTGGTCGGGTTGATAGCGTTCCAAGTGCCGATGCCGGTATGGCAGAAATACTCATTCCATTTATTCTTGTTGGGGGTGCTACTGCTGGTTTTGGTACTCATTCCGGGGATAGGACGAGAAGTTAATGGAAGCCGTCGCTGGTTATCGCTGCTGGTAGTGAATTTACAACCATCCGAGTTCGTGAAATTATTTGTGGTGATTTATGCCGCCGATTACACCATCAGGAAGAGGGTGCACCTGGATAACTTTCGAAAAGGTTTTTTCCCGATGCTAGTTGTGATGTTAGTGGTCGGTTTACTGCTGCTAAGAGAACCAGACTTCGGGGCATTCGTCGTTATCACCGCCATTGTGATGGCAACACTCTTTCTGGGAGGGGTTAACTTGAAGGTGTTCATGGGGTTAATCAGCATCCTGATCGTTGGTCTATTGACGCTGATCTGGATTGAGCCTTACCGGATGCAGCGCATTGTAGGGTTCATGGATCCGTGGATTGATCCTTATGGAAAAGGGTATCAACTAAGCCATGCACTAATTGCGTTCGGACGAGGTGAGTGGTTGGGTGTCGGGCTGGGTGGTAGTGTAGAAAAACTGTTTTATCTGCCAGAAGCACATACCGATTTCTTGTTGGCTGTAATTGCAGAAGAGTTAGGCTTTATCGGTGTAGTAGCGGTCGTAATATTATTTGCGGGACTGGTGGTGCGATCCTTTGTAATAGGACGTCAGGCTACGATACAGGAACGACACTTTTCTGCGTTGGTGGCACAAGGTATCGGTGTATGGCTAGGAGTTCAGGCTCTCATCAATATGGGTGTGAACATGGGAATATTGCCGACCAAAGGATTGACTCTGCCGCTGATGAGTTTCGGCGGCAGCAGTATTGTTGCTAACTGTGTGGCTCTCGCGGTATTGCTGCGAGTAGATTGGGAGAATCGACAGAGTATGCGGGGATTTGCCTTGTGAGTGGGTACACGCCGAAAATAAATGGAGGAGTGTGGACTTGGAACGCACTATCTTGATCATGGCTGGTGGAACTGGTGGGCACGTGTTCCCTGGACTAGCAGTGGCGGACTACATGAAGGCAGTAGGTTGGCATGTTGTGTGGCTGGGAACTGAGGGAGGGATGGAGACCATCTTGGTGCCAAAACGTGGGTATGACATAAGGA
>CAJBQQ010000117.1 GCA_903957805.1 uncultured Pseudomonadota bacterium
AACGGATGAGATGGGTGGCATAACTGACCACACACCATCTCTCGCTTACGTCCATATCCCGGAACCTTCTCAACTGAAAATCCCGCGCTCTGAAGACCTCTCCGGACCCAACCCGCACTGGTGTAAGTGGCCATCGTTGCCGCGGTGTTTGATGTTCTGGCCAACTGCATCAAGACCGAATCGGCCCACATCTCTGGATTCTTCGACGGTGAGAAGCCATCCAGGAACCAAGCATCTACCGAGCCGCTTGGCAGTTGAGGTAATGTCTCATCAACATCACCGATCGCCAGCGTCAGTCGTACTCGACCGTCGGCGAAGTTCCACCGGTTCCATCCCGGAACCCACCTCCACCAGTGTTGAATCAATTCATCATAAAATGGTTTTAGATCAGGCCAAATTGCTAGGGCAGCCCGTAGCTCGTCAACATCAAGCGGAAACTTTTCGGTACTGAAAAAATCTAGACTCGCTCCCTCCGGTGCCACTTTTTCAAATAGTTGCCACGCACACAGAAAGTTCAGACCGGTACCAAATCCTGTCTCACCGATGGTGAAACCCTGTTTATTTGATAGTGTTGCGAACCGCTGGTCCAACCGGTTTCCTTTTAGGAATACATGCCTCGCCTCTTCGAGGCCAGACTCAGCAGAAAAGTAGACATCGTCAAAACGTGATGAGAATGGCAGACCATTCTGCCAAGAGAGCGACATAGATTATGCGGAACGTGGGGGAAGATCAATAAATTCTAACAGACACATCAGGTAGGGAGTTTGAGGGAAGTGGTGGGACTGTTAGAGATCAGGATTGAGTCCCCTATTCATCCACTCACTCCTCATGAAAGCAGACTCTCGGCATTGATTTTAAAACAACACCGAGAATCGATTTAATAGATCAGCGACTAATCGGCTTGTACTTAATCCGTTTTGGCTTGGCACCCTCTTCACCCAGACGCTTCCTCTTGTCGGATTCATACTCTTGATAGTTGCCATTAAAGAATGCCCACTGCGAATTCCCCTCTGCTGAGAGAATATGGGTTGCAATACGATCGAGGAACCAACGGTCATGAGAGATGACCAGTACGCATCCAGCAAACTCAAGCAGAGCATCCTCCAATGCTCGTAGCGTCTCCACATCCAGATCATTCGATGGCTCATCCAGAAGAAGTACATTACCACCCGAGATCAGGGTCTTGGCAAGGTGCAGACGTCCACGCTCACCACCCGATAGATTGCCGACCATCTTCTGTTGGTCCGCACCCTTGAAATTAAAACGACCGATATAGGCACGTGCAGGTGTCTCGTACTTGCCCACGGTCAGGATGTCATTACCACCGGAGATGGCATCGAATACGCTCTTTTCATTCTCAAGAGAGTCTCTCGCCTGATCGACATGCGCGATCTGAACGGTGGACCCGATTTTAACTTCACCCGAGTCAGGCTGCTCCTTGCCGGTGATCAGCTTAAATAGCGTGGACTTACCAGCCCCGTTAGGGCCGATGATGCCAACGATCGCACCCGGTGGAACCTTGAAGCTGAGGTTATCGATCAGCAAGCGGTCTCCATAGGCCTTGGAGACATTATTGAATTCGATGACCTCATTACCGAGCCGATCCGCCACAGGGATAAAGATCTCTTGAGTCTCGTTACGCTTTTGGTACTCCTGCGAGTTGAGCTCTTCGAACCGGGCGATACGAGCCTTGGACTTTGCCTGACGGCCCTTTGGATTCTGACGGACCCACTCCAACTCCTTGTGAAGTGCCTTCTGTCGTGCAGACTCGCTCGACTCTTCTTGCTTTAATCTGGCCTCCTTCTGCTCCAGCCAGCTCGAGTAATTACCCTTCCATGGAATTCCGTGACCACGGTCCAGTTCGAGTATCCACTCTGCTGCATTGTCTAAGAAGTATCGGTCATGAGTGACCGCAACGACGGTTCCGGGGAACCTAACGAGGAACTGCTCCAGCCACTCAACCGACTCTGCATCGAGGTGGTTAGTCGGCTCATCCAGAAGTAGCATATCGGGCCTGGATAGCAGTAACTTACACAGCGCGACACGCCTCTTCTCACCACCAGAAAGATTCTTGATCACACCATCCCATGGCGGTAGTCTCAACGCATCTGCAGCGATCTCTAACTGCTGATCACCTGCCCCACTGCCAGCCGCAAGGAGAGCTTCCAAGCGCGACTGTTCAGCCGCGAGCGCATCGAAATCTGCATCTGGTTCTGCATACGCAGCATAGACCGCATCTAACTTTTCCTGAGCGCTGGATACCTCACCCAGCCCATCCTGAACGGCCTCACGTACGGTCTGATCCGGATCGAGTTGAGGCTCCTGTGGCAAATAGCCGATCTTGAGATTGGGCATCGGAAGTGCCTCTCCCTCAAAATCCTTGTCGACCCCGGCCATGATTCTGAGGACAGTAGACTTTCCTGAACCATTCAGACCGAGCAGACCTATCTTCGCACCGGGAAAGAAACTGAGAGAAATATTCTTAATGATCTGCCGCTTAGGGGGAACAACCTTTCCCACGCGGTTCATGGTGAAGACGTATTGAGCCATAGTA
>CAJBQQ010000118.1 GCA_903957805.1 uncultured Pseudomonadota bacterium
CGACTGATGGTCAGTCGCCAAACTGTTTCAGATCTCCTTCATGAACGCAAGTCTATTACTGCAGAGATGGCTATTCGAATTGCTAGAGCTGTGGGCGGCACACCAGAGAGTTGGCTACGTATGCAAGAAGCGCTTGATCTCTGGATAGCTGAAACCAAGTTCAGAAAAAATCCTGCGCTTGCACCAAAAGCTTTAGCTGCGTGAAAATCCTTCGTTTTCAGTTGATCTGAAGATTTGAGTGTTGTTTTAGCTTGTTTATTCGCTATCTAAGAGGATAAAGCTACTAACAGCTGGCAAAGAATAACGGCGCCCACACTATGCTCAGTGTCGAGACTCATCAAGTTCAGCGGCCCAGCGTAACGCCTTCAGCTCTAAGATGGTCAGCTCACCCATACTCAAAAATCCAATCTCTGTCAGGATCTTAGAAGTAGCCTCGATATCGTTAGACTCCTTCCTTTCCAACAGCATGAGTAGTCGGCCCAAATCTCCGCGACGAGACAGCAGTGCAAGCTTTACTTCATTCGCCAGATTAATCTGAGCTACAATTTCCGGCATCGGAATACCGAGCAGAGTATCGAGTAGGGATAGTATTCCAGCCATAAAGGCCCGGTCGTGGTACTGATGATCATGAGGATGCTGGTCCATCGCAATCAGTTCCATCATCTTGCCTCTGATGATCGCTGTCTGCATCAGAGCATCCGCCTTCTGAGTGTCGGCCCCTCCTAACGTGTACAGAAGGAGCTGAACCCACCTCTGAAGCTGCTTCCTGCCGAGCGCGACGATTGCTTGCTTCAGGGAATCGATTTCATGAGACAGGCCTGAAGAGGCTGAATTCGCCATCCGGACTAGGTTAAAGGTCAGTGTCGGATAACGCTTTAACTCTTGCTCGATGATGACGGTCTCGGCATCACTCATGACCAGTTCCAGAAGACGCAACAGACCGAGTTGAGAGGGGGCTGCTCGCTTACCGGTGATGACTTGAGGACGTGCGAAGTGGTACCCCTGAAACATGTCGAAACCGATTTCCCTGCATTGCCTTGCCTGCTCAACGCTCTCCACCTTTTCTGCTAACAGCAATACCCTCCTAGACTTAAGCTGTCCGAAGAGATTCATCAGTGCACCCTCAGTCACCCCCAACAGATCGATCTTGACTATGTTGACGAGTGGCAATAGTCGCTTAATCGGGTCTGTCATCTCGACCACATCATCGAGTGCCAATTGATAGCCTGCACGGCGTAGCTCATCACACCGGTTGATCACCTGATCGGTAATGGTAATGGTCTCGAGGAGCTCCAGAACCACCTTCTTCTTGGGAAGGAGGTGAATCATGTCGCTCATCAAGAGTTCGGCATTGACATTGATGAATCCAAGTCTCTTGCCAAGTACATTCTCGAGGCCCAGTTCGGTATAGGCATTCACGATGACACTCGCTGAGGCCGAGATATCGTCAATGACGTCAGCCTCCAGGGAGGCGCCCGAGCGGAAGAGCAGCTCATAGGCGACCAGATTCTGACTGCGGTCGAGTATCGGTTGGCGACCCAGAAAAATTTCCTGCAATATGACTCCCTACGATAGTGATGCGAGATTTAGCTTGGGCCATCTGACCCAATTCAGCTTACCTCGGTTATATCGGATTTGCTCAAAAAGTTGTTTTTTATGCCCAATATGACCGTTTATTGACATGATATGACATCCGATGAAGGGGTGAAGTCATGTGTCGGACCACCATCCAATTCGTAATGGGCTGATTATATCGACCGCATTTACTCATGGTATGACGGCTATAATTCAGCATGTTTCAGACATTGAAATGATGATGAATATTATTTTAACCAATTGATATTAATAAATAATTTAAATATCCTACTCTAGAGAGCCCTTACAATGGACTCGCAATAGGCACTACCCCATCGGCTGATACCACCTGATGTTGGGCAACCTA
>CAJBQQ010000119.1 GCA_903957805.1 uncultured Pseudomonadota bacterium
CTGCGGGAAGTTGACTATAGTTTGACGGTATCCTGCTACCAAGCAAGTGCCGACGGATTGGCTTGCGGAGCGTGTGACTCATGCCGGTTACGCAGGATGGGTTTCGCGGCAGCAGGGGTGCCTGATCCAACACGCTACTGGCCATCGTCACCATAGAGTGGGTCGAAGGAATTAAAGTGGCGTTTAGCGACAGAACTACTTTGGATAATCCGGCCCCACATTAACAGCTTATTTGTACCACTTTTGCTGTGGCTAGCTAGGCCACCAGGAAGTTACGGGTATTCGAATAGGGTCTTTTTACCTGGCGACGAGAACTTCTATATCCAGCCCTACGCTTACTCCGCTGTTTTATTAAGGAGGAGTTTATGAGCAGCCTCAGATCTGAGGTTGCTGTTCTGCCGGTGGCTTTTGTTGGTGTGCCAAGCCGTACCAATACGAAGCCAGACCGCTCGGCCACGAGCAGCCCAGACGCCTAATGAATGATAAGTCCGCCATAAGGCAAAAGCACGAAACGCCACACGTTTAAGCGACCAAGAGCTGCCATGGGTACGTGACAGCACCATTACTACCGCACCAGTAACTATTGCGACTGGAACAAGCGGGTGCATTTTGAGGAAACGTAGGCATACCAAGGCCGCGTCTGCCACATGTACCGGAGGGGCTAAGTGTTGCAAGGATATGGTCACGTTTACTCGCTGAGTAGCTGCTAGAGCTACTAGCCGTGCCCGGCGCAGATGAATGTCACTCAGAGAGAGGATCACAGGTCATTTTTTAAGCTGTTCACGGTCTTTAGAGAGCTCAGCCAGTGTGCTGGAAAACATCTTCGTATTTTCTGCAGACTTGGCCCGCATTGCAAGCGCCGCAAATATTCCAAGGACAAGAAAAAAACCGGACATGACACCAAGTACAGGTAGGCGGTAACTGTCCCAGAATAACACCACAAGAAAAACTGTGAATAACACAACCCCGAGACCAAGGCAGAAGACCGCAGCTAAACCCAACATCAATAGCTGACCTATCTGTAACTTAGCTTCTTCAAGTTCAGTAGAAAAAATTTCCAGGCGAGTCTGTAAAACACCGACTAGTGTTGTTGCTAGTTTCTTGATGGAGCCAAGCAACCCAGCTTCGCTCGCGGGATCTTTTTCAGCCATGATGGGAGATTAGCGCCGTCCGATTAGGAGACCAAGAATGAGCCCGGCCCCAGCCGCAACTCCCACCGCATGCCAGGGGTTGGCTTGGACATAATCGCAGGTGACTTTCGCCGCCTCGTGGGACTTGTCGACAACCAAACCTTCAACCTTGTAAAGCTGACGTTTGGCATCATCAAGACCATCATTAATCTTTTCGCGGGCGGCAGCGGCCCTCTCACCAGCCTGCCCAGCGGTGGACCTAAGTAACTCCTCCGCATCCGCTACTACAGCTTTCAAATCTGCAACAAGCTTATCCGTCGCAATATTATGTGTCTCAGACATTTCGGTTTCCATTTGATCTCCTTGAAAGATTGATGACGCCAATGATTACTAGAAAGGTCTTCATAGTCAATTGAATTAGTATAGCGCACTCAAGTTGAGTACATTGGGGTGATTAGTGCGGATATTCGAAATTCAATTTTAGATTTTCGAGTCAACGAGAGTAGGCCAAGCTAAGTTAGAATGAAGAACCTGATTATGCAAAATAATAATGTTACTTAAGCGCCTTACTGTTCATTTTGGGGTTGATGAGGGCGTTAAAAGTTCTCGCCAAATCGCTTATACCGAATGGGGAAGACCAGACAACCCACACATTGTCGTCTGTGTTCATGGGTTGACGCGCAACTGTCGTGATTTCGATTTTCTGGCAGAGGCATTAGAGGCCGATTGTCGTGTGATCTGCGTAGATGTGGTGGGGCGTGGACAAAGCGATTGGCTTGTGAGTGAGGCAGGCTATGATAATTATCTGCTTTACCTGTCTGACGCAATCGAGCTGCTTAAACACATCCGCGCCCTAGGCAGCGCGGATATTCAATTGGACTGGGTCGGCGTCTCAATGGGCGGATTGATCGGCATGGCCTTGGCAACTCAGCCAGTGCCGCCATTAACCCTGTCAGTACCCGTCCGAAGGCTGGTCATAAGCGACATTGGCCCGCTAATCCCAGTTTCAGCTCTCGCCCGGATTGGGCAATATCTCGGAAGAGACCCGCGCTTTAACAGCCTCGAAGAATTTGAGGTCTACTTGAAAAAGATCTCAAACCCATTTGGCCCCTTAACCGAGTCCCAGTGGCATCATCTCGCAATTTATAGTGCTCGCAAATTTGATGATGGAACCTACGGTTTTCGATACGACCCAAGGATTGCTGAAAGCTTCAAGAGGCATCTGTCCAAGGATATCGATTTGTGGGAGCAATGGGATAAGCTCCGTATTCCCATGCTAGTGCTGAGAGGTATGGAGTCTGATTTGTTGTCATCTAAGACAGCGATAGAAATGGAAACTCGTAGCAATAGAGCGCAAATAATCGAACTACCCGGTATCGGTCATGCGCCAATGCTGATAAGCGAGGACCAGATTAAGATTGTGAAGGATTTTTTATTGGCGACGATTCCCGCCCGATGAGTTAGGGGCAATGACCATATTTAGAATTTTTAAATCATCTCTAGACTCAGAGACCGTCTTTGGGCCCCATAAGAGGGGTTGAACCTTTATGCTGCTGTAGTGCCCATTCCACATGTTCACGTACTAAACTTGAGGAATCGTCACGACGTGCCTGCAAAGCATCAGTCACAGTGAAAGATGATGGGGCATTGCCCAGACCGACTGCTAGATTACGCAGCCACTGTTCATGGCCAATCCGTCGTATTGGGCTGCCAGCGAGCAGAGTATCGAAACGCTCCTTGTTCCAACCGAAGAGCTCGACCAAGGAGACATCATCTAATCCGTTTCGGACTGCGAAATCGCCCTCATCAGTAACTGCGGCAAACTTATTCCAGGGACAGATTAGTTGGCAATCATCGCAGCCGTATACCCGGTTACCAATCAGAGGGCGCAGTTCGATCGGAATGCTACCCTTATGCTCAATAGTGAGATAAGAAATACAGCGCCTTGCGTCCAACCGGTAGGGGGCAATGATGGCCTGAGTAGGACAAATCGAGATGCATTTGCTACAACTGCCACAATAATTCGCCGCGGCGCGATCAACAGGCAGAGGTAAGTCCGTATATACTTCACCCAGGAAAAACATTGAACCTGACTCGCGTGTGAGAAGAAGGGTATGTTTACCACGCCAGCCGAGACCTGATCGCTGTGCCCACTCAACTTCCATAACCGGCGCACTGTCAGTGAATACGCGGTAATTAAAAGGGCCTACCTCCACAGCGATCTTGTCTGCAAGTTTTTGCAAGCGTGCCCGCAGAACTTTGTGATAATCGCGACCTAGTGCGTATCGAGAGATAAATGCCCCGACCCCGCCACGCAGAACCTCCCAACTATTTTTTGCTGCAGGCGGTGTATTATTCATACGAACCGAAATTACGCGCAGCGTATCGGGCACGAGTTCTGCTGGGCGGGTTCGGCGGGTGCCGTGTTTTGCCATATAATCCATTTCACCGTGGTGGCCTTGGCTGAGCCACTCATGTAAACCTGCTTCAACCTGCGACATATCGGCAGTAGCATCGGCAATGCGGATGTCCTGGAAACCAAGCTCCCTAGCCCAGGTCTTGATCGCAAACGCTAGGGCTACGAAATCTTGTGATGGACTCTTGGAGGCGCTCTCTTGCATAGCTCTCATCATACCGATTCTGCTGAGATACATCACCTTGCCGATGAGGCAGCAACACTGGCATTAGGAAAAGGAATCGGGGAAATACTGGACCCAGGGTTAGTCATCTTTCTGCAGGGTAATCTCGGCGCAGGAAAAACAACACTGGCACGTGGCATCTTGCGTGGGCAGGGTTATGAGGGGAAGGTGAAGAGCCCTACATATAATCTTGTTGAACATTACAAAAGCTCTAGGTTATACTTGTATCACTTTGATTTCTATCGTTTCAATGATCCGATGGAGTGGGAGGATGCAGGCTTCCGCGAATATTTCAACGCCGACTCAGTTTGTCTTATTGAATGGCCAGAAAAAGCGCACGGTCTGCTACCATCGCCGGACTTACAAATTTTTCTTGGTATCAGTGAGGCAGGCCGAAAAATCCGAATTCAAGCGGACACGGAGGCGGGTAGACAGTGTCTGAAACATTGGCGAGCACCACACCTCTAACGGCGGCAGGATTCACTTGTCGCAATCCCTTATTTTTTTTGAAATTTAATACCCTACTCTCGACAACGAGGATGGGAGCTTTGCTATTAATATTTAGCAGTGCAGCCATTGCTGAAACGACAATCAGTGCGGGCCGTGTCTGGCCGGCAGCAGAATATACTCGCATCACACTGGAGTCAGCCACACCAATTCAGTATTCTCTAAGCATATTAAAAAACCCAGATCGAGTGGTGGTTGATTTGGAAGATATCAGGTTTACACCAGAGCTAGAGAATCTGCCCGGGAAGGTTGGCGTTAACGATCCATATATTCGAGCGTTACGAATTGGCCGATTCAAACCGGGCGTCCTTAGGCTGGTACTAGACCTCAAGACTGAAGTTGTGCCGCAAGCATTTGAATTGAAGCCCGTGGCCAATTACGGGTATCGATTGGTGCTGGATATTTATCCGGCTATCCCGCCCGACCCGTTGATGGCACTTCTAGGTGGGGGGGCAATGACGATGCCACAGACTGGCGATGCAGACACCAAGTCAGAGGCAAGGTCTCAAGATAGATCTAGCAGGGGCGGCGAGGCCTTAGGAAAGGCCAAGCCAGAAGTAAGAAGACTCATCATCATCGCAATTGACCCGGGCCACGGAGGCGAGGATCCTGGGGCAATAAGCCGTAGCGGTACCCAGGAGAAAGATATCACGCTTGCCATCGCCCAGAAGCTTAAAGGCAAGATAGACAAGGAGCCTAACATGCGTGCGGCATTGACGCGTGATGGGGACTACTTCATATCGCTGCCAATGCGTCTCACCAAGGCGCGCCAGCTTAATGCAGATCTATTCGTATCGGTTCATGCAGACGCTTTCATCAAGCCACACGCGCGGGGATCATCAGTATTTGCACTATCCGAGCGGGGCGCGACCTCTGCCGCCGCTCGCTGGCTAGCAAAGAAGGAGAATGACGCGGATCTGATTGGGGGGGTTAATCTTGACGGTAAAGATCACTACCTCAAGCAAACCTTATTAGATCTGTCACAGACTGCGACAATCAATGACAGTCTCAAGCTCGGTCGGGAGGTGCTGGCAGAGATCGGCGACATTAATCATCTGCACAAGAATGAAGTAGAGCAGGCCGGGTTTGCAGTACTAAAGTCCCCGGATATCCCCTCGATCTTGGTAGAGACCGCGTTCATCAGTAATCCTGATGAAGAGAAGAAACTGAGAGATACTGCCTACCAGGATAAAATGGCAGAAGCAATGCTCGCCGGCATCAAGCGGTATTTTGCTAATAACCCGCCGCTAGCACGTTCTAAAATGGTTTGGATGGAGTAACGCGCTCTTGCTAATCGTTTTTACATGCAGGAGTGGCAAAAATCAATGGCGTGCTAGCTCTATTGTCCCCATATGAAAACCTAGTTGACCTTGTCGGCGTTCCTCGAAGTAGCGCTTTAATGGTTCGCGAATAACACGGAAGGCGAGTGTGTCCCACGGGACCTCGAGTTCGCTAAAAAGCTGGACCTCTAGACTCTCGATTCCAGGTTTGAAATCGAGGTCCAGCAACTGTGCTCGAAATAGAATATGCACCTGATTGATATGGGGCAGGCTGTAAATGGCATAAAGTTCACCCATCTTGACTCGGGCGTTGGCCTCTTCAAGCGTCTCACGTGAAGCGGCCTCGACCAAGGTCTCCGCATTTTCCATAAACCCCGCCGGCAGGGTCCAAAAGCCGTGTCGTGGTTCAATGGCGCGGCGACAGAGCAGTATTTTGTCTTCCCATTCGGGAATGCAACCAACCACCATCTTAGGGTTTTGATAATGAATAGTGCCGCATGCCGGGCACACGTGCCGCGGCAAGGTGTCGCCTGCGGGAATACGCAGGTCGATCGGGTTGCCACAATCACTGCAGTATTTCATAAGGGGGTTTTTTGAAGGAATTTATGCATTGCTAAGTGAGCTATAAGATCGTGTGAATTTTAACATGGGGGCGAGTGCGCCAATTGCGAATCGAAGCCTCTATCGCGACAGACCAGCTCTTCGGTAGTAGTGTATTCTGCTATGATCCAGCAGGCTTTTAGCGAAGGCTGAACAATGGAAGTCCATTCCTCCTCATCATAAATCGACATGAAGATCGCTGTTGCCCAAATCAATTGTATAGTCGGTGATCTCACCGGCAATGCCGAAAAAATTCTGGCATTTGTCAATAGAGCAAAAAACATAGGGGCCGTATTGGTTGTTACACCGGAGCTAGCGCTATCCGGTTACCCACCCGAAGATTTGCTGCTACGTGAAGGCTTTCATCTGGCGTGCAAAAACATGCTTGCTAGCCTCGCATCTAAAATAACCGGCATCACGCTGCTGGTGGGGCATCCACACCTTATTGATGGCGCAATCTACAATGCCGCTTCAGTGGTACGTGACGGCAAGGTGGTTGAGACATATCACAAGAATAGACTACCCAATTACACCGTATTTGATGAGCAGCGCTACTTTGAAGCCGGCATCAATCCCTGTGTTTTCGATGTAGCGGGCACGAAGTTTGGGGTCAATATTTGCGCTGATGTTTGGGAAAAGGGCGCAGTCACTCGTGCAAAGGAAGCTGGCGCAGATGTTCTGCTGGTGATGAATGCCTCGCCCTATCACATGGACAAACAAACGACGCGTTACGAATTAATACGGCAACGCATCAGTGAAACGGGCATGGCCATCGTGTACATTAACTTAGTGGGTGGACAGGATGAGCTGGTATTTGATGGATCTTCATTTGCCATGAATCGCCAAGGTGAGCTGACACATCAGTTTGGTGAATTCACTGAAGCGCTTGGATTGATTGAACTTCAGAATAGCATACCCTTACCGGGAGAGATCGAACCACGACAAGTTTCGCAGGCAAGCATCTACCACGCACTATGCCTCGGTGTGAAAGACTATGTTGGCAAGAATGAGTTTCCAGGCGTATTGCTGGGGCTGTCTGGAGGGGTTGATTCCGCATTGACGCTCGCGATTGCGGTGGATGCGTTGGGTGCCAACAAAGTACGAGCGGTGATGATGCCATCTCAATATACCGCCGAAATGAGTCGAGAGGATGCGCGGTCAATGGCAGAGACATTGTGCGTTAGCTACAGTGAGATCGCTATCAAGTCGCTTTTCGAGGGTTTTTTGAGCACACTGGCCGAAGAATTCAAGGGGCTCGTACTAACCGGTAGGACAGATAACATGGAAGAGAATCTGCAGGCGAGGATTCGCGGGACGCTGCTAATGGCATTATCGAATAAATATGGCTCTATCGTTCTCACAACTGGTAACAAGTCTGAAATGGCGGTGGGTTACTGCACGCTGTATGGAGATATGGCTGGCGGTTTTGCGGTATTGAAGGACATCAGTAAGACTATGGTGTACCAACTATGTCACTATCGCAATAGCCTGGGAAAGGTGATCCCGGATCGTATTATCCAGCGCGCCCCGTCCGCCGAATTGCGACACAACCAGACCGATCAAGATAATTTGCCACCATATGACGTGCTCGATGCAATTATCGAAGCTTACATGGAACGGGACCTGTCATTACATGAAATCATGCGGATGAACTTCACCGAGACTGATGTGCGTCGGGTAGTCCATCTCATCCAAATCAGCGAGTACAAGAGACGACAATCACCAGTGGGCATCCGTATCACACAACGTGGGTTTGGCAAGGACTGGCGTTATCCGATTACATCAAAATATCGAGACGAATTTTGAGCTGATCAAGACGCTGTCACATCACCCATAAAACTTCTTCAGAAATACTCAATCCAAGGATCGCATCATGAAAAAAATAGAGGCCATCATTAAACCTTTCAAACTAGACGAAGTGTGGGAGGCCCTCAACGAGATTGGCGTAAGCGGGCTGACTGTAACCGATGTGAAAGGCTTCGGCAGACAGAAAGGGCATACTGAACTCTATCGTGGTGCAGAGTATGTGGTGGACTTTCTGCCTAAGGTGAAAATAGAAATAATACTGGCCGATGATCGGGTGGGCGGCGCCATCGATGCCATAGTCAAGGCCGCGCGTACCGGCAAGATAGGTGATGGCAAGATATTTGTAACTAGCGTTGATCAGATCGTCAGGATACGTACTGGGGAATTAAATGAGGCTGCGATCTGATTTTGGGGCCGCGCAATCAGAATCCCTTGGCTATTATGGAACTTAGCCTGTCGGTTCTTATCATATCATCATGAAATCGCGCTATCTAACGGCAATAATACTGCCACTCCTTTTCGCTCTTAACGTTTCTGCTGACGAGTTGCCAGAACTGGGTGATATATCCCAAGCAACCATTTCGCCGCGACAAGAACGGCAGCTTGGTCTGCAGATCATGACGGAGATTCGTGCTGACCGTAGTTATCTTGACGATCCAGAGATAGCAGCTTATCTCACCAATCTGGGTAACAGGTTGCTCGCTGGATCAAGTGAAGACCACCCTGACCAGGAGTTTGAGTTTTTTGCGCTTCAGGACCCTTCCATCAACGCATTTGCGTTACCTGGTGGTTTTATGGGTTTCAATAGCGGCCTCATTCTCGCCGCACAGAGCGAGTCAGAGTTGGCTGGCGTGATGTCGCATGAGATTGCGCATGTTACCCAGAAGCATCTCGCACGCATGATCTCAGGTCAAAAATACGGCATGCTGACCACCCTTGCATCGCTAGCACTGGCGATCCTGGTTTCGCGCTCAAACCCCCAGGCCGGGCAGGCCGCCGCAGCGGCCTCACAAGCACTTGCAATTCAGTCTCGGCTCGACTTTACCCGTGATCATGAGAAAGAGGCCGACCGTATTGGGCTGAATATATTGGTTGATGCAGGGTTAGATCCGAATGGGATGACGGAATTCTTCGAACGGTTGCAAAAAGCGGGGCGTTTTCAGGAAAATGGTGCCCCATCTTACTTACGCACTCACCCGATTACTTATGAGCGCATTGCGGACATCCAGAACCGTACTCAAAACATGTCTTACCGGCAGGTCCCCGACAGCCTTGATTTCCAGTTGGTTCGTGCCAAGCTACGGGCCCTTCAGGGAAAGCCGAAAGACGCGGTAAGGTACTTTGAGTCCAGCATTCGGGACAAGCGCTACAATAGCGAGGTGGCAGAGCGGTATGGATTGATTAATGCCTTGTTGCGAGATAGGAATTACGCGCGCGCAGATAAGGAGTTGGCGCTACTCTACGAGTCTTCACGAGCGGGTAGCTTGATAGAGATACTGGAAAA
>CAJBQQ010000120.1 GCA_903957805.1 uncultured Pseudomonadota bacterium
ACTTCTGGTCGAGGATATGCAGCCCGGGATTGGTAGCCGTGCAGGAATACGTCCCGGTGATGTAATCCTCAGTATTAACAATCAAGGCGTAAAATCTGCCGAACAGTTCAACCAGACCCTCGCAAAAATTGAGAAGGGTCGCAGCATTGCACTGCTGGTGAGCCGTGGTGGCACCAGTACCTTTATCACCATGAAGATGAATGGCAATGACACCAAGTAAGCCGGCTATGGCAAGCCCTGTCACCCTAGTCGTATATGGACGTGAAGAGTGCCATCTATGTCAGGACATGATTGCAAGCCTGCATGGATTACAGGGACGGCTTCAATTTCAGATTAAGCTGGTGGATATCGACAACGATACCGAACTAACAGCTCGATATGGCGTGCGGATTCCGGTACTAGTGGCAGATGGAGAAGAGATCTGCCACTACCACCTCGATCCGATCGCACTTGATGCTTATTTCGCTAGAATTCGCTAGAATGCGCACTTCTTGAGTGAACATCATTGCCGAATTTTGGCGATCCTTTTAGGATCAAGCCAGAAACCTTCAAGAGGGCACAGAATGTGCCCTCTTTTAGTTTCCTTGGCCCAGTTCTTAACTACCACTTTCCTGATTATCGGTCCCTAATCCTTGATGCAATACATCCGTAACTTTTCTATCATCGCCCATATCGATCATGGCAAGTCCACTCTGGCCGATCGGATTATCCAGTTATGCGGGGGACTCGCAGACCGCGAGATGGAGGCCCAGGTGCTGGACTCTATGGACCTGGAGAAGGAGCGTGGGATCACGATCAAGGCTCAGACTGCAGCACTGCGATATACCTCTCTCGATGGAAATGTCTATCTCCTGAATCTGATCGATACACCCGGCCACGTAGACTTTTCTTACGAGGTGTCCCGCTCCCTAGCAGCCTGTGAAGGGGCGCTCCTGGTGGTGGATGCCTCTCAAGGGGTCGAAGCTCAGACCGTAGCCAATTGCTATACCGCAATCGAGCAAGGGGTCGAGGTGGTACCGGTATTAAATAAGATTGATCTCCCCGCGGCGGAACCGGACCGCGTGATCGAGGAGATTGAGGACATCATCGGGATCGATGCCCAAGATGCACTCCGTGCCAGTGCTAAGACCGGTGTTGGGGTACGAGATATCGTGGAGGCAGTGATCACACGCATCCCCGCCCCAAAGGGGGACCCAACCGCCCCCCTGAAGGCACTGATCATAGACTCCTGGTTTGATAACTATGTCGGTGTAGTGATGCTGGTCAGGGTGGTTGATGGCATTCTCAAACCCAAGGACAAGATCCTTCTCATGGCCAGCAAGAGCCTTCACCTGTGCGAGCAGGTCGGCGTATTCACCCCAAAATCACAGGCCAGAGAATCATTAAGTGCGGGCGAGGTTGGTTTCATTATCTCAGGCATCAAGGAATTAAAATCTGCCAAGGTGGGTGATACCGTAACCCTGGCAGATCGCCCTGCCACTCAGCCTCTTCTGGGATTCAAAGAGATCAAGCCACAGGTCTTTGCCGGACTCTACCCGATCGAGTCCAACCAGTACGATGCACTCCGTGATGCACTGGAAAAATTAAAGCTCAATGACTCCTC
>CAJBQQ010000121.1 GCA_903957805.1 uncultured Pseudomonadota bacterium
CCGCTCATTACTGCGGCAGAGAGGATATTCAGGGTCTGGCTTTCTAATAGCTTAACGATCTCTTGCTTGATGGGATACCACTGCTTATGCATCGGGCAGGGTGCCTTGTCATTGCAAATCTTAAGTCCTAATACGCAGTCCTTAGTGAATCCAGGGCCTTCAGTAATCACAACAATCTGCATCAAGGTTATCTTCTCGCCGCCTTCTTGTAGGCAGAAACCACCCTGCTTGCCACGGTATGAGTAGAGTAGGTTTCCTCTGCACAGGTTTTGTAGCACCTTTGCCAGATAGGTGGGGGGCGCTCCTAGATTTTCGGCAATGTTGCGATTCAATACCGCTACGCCACGGGGCTGTGTCGCCATGTAGATGAGCGCCTGAATGGCATACTGAGTTGTACGGGATAAAATCATCTGGGCTCTCTATTCTTATATTTGCTTGTAGTTCCGGGGGGCGGCATGGCCGGACTCGCCGTATCGGCCTATCATTTCTCCCCACTCGTGGCATCATGCCCGTGGGGAACAGTCTCTTATGTGATTTTAATCACGACTAGGCAGCGGTAGTCATGATGTAGGATCATACAGGATGTTCTTATCTTAATACCAAATGAGTGCTTTGTAAAACTGTAAAGGCGTGGACTCATCCATCACCTTTTTCATTTTAAGTAGCAACTGGTATTTCATCAATGACTATTTAATTCACCACTAAATGATTCCATGGTTAGTTCCCCACGCGCTTTTCCCTCCGCTTGAGACTGCGCTTGCTCAGCCTAATGGACTGCTTGCAGCCGGAGGAGAGCTTTCACCGGATCGTTTGATTGAGGCCTATCGCAGTGGAATATTCCCCTGGTTTAACGAGGGAGAGCCTATTCTTTGGTGGAGCCCTGACCCACGTATGGTGATACTTCCTAGTGAGCTTCGAGTCTCTCGATCGTTGAATAAGATTCTGAAGAAACGAGATTACGAGATCCGGGTGGATCATGCATTCAGCCGGGTCATGCAGGCTTGCGCTGCACCGCGCAAGGGCCAATCTGGCACCTGGATACACCCAGAGATGATCTCAGCTTACACTGTGCTACATGAAATCGGACTGGCCCACTCAGTCGAGACCTGGATGGACGATGAGCTGGTGGGAGGGTTATACGGGGTGAGTCAAGGGAAAATGTTTTTTGGGGAGTCCATGTTTTCCCACAGGCCGAATGCATCCAAGATTGCATTTGTACAGATGATGAGACAGTTGCAGAGGTGGGGATTCGGTATGGTTGATTGTCAAATGAAGACCGCTCATTTGGCATCCTTTGGAGCGCGTGAAATCCCTCGCATAGAGTTCAGTCAGAGATTGGCTGAACTGATAAGCCACCCAGATCGGGGGGGGAAATGGCATTTCGATGATCAGCCGGGTGAATGATACCCCTCCATCGAGGTTAGAGTTCTATACCACGGCATCTTATCCGTGCAGTTATCTGTCGGAGAGAGTCGCTCGTTCTGAGGTGGCAACACCCACCCATCTGATTGATACGGGTGCCTATGCTGAGCTGGTGCAGCTCGGTTTTCGCCGTAGTGGCAGTGTCATCTATCGACCTAATTGTGATCACTGCCAGGCCTGTGTATCAGTGCGAATTATCATTGATGAATTTGCTCCCAACCGTAATCAGCGGCGGACTTGGAAACGGCATCATCAATTGACTGCGACCCGGCATGAGCTGCACTACAACCCGCATCACTATGAGCTCTATCGGCGCTACCAGGAACATCGTCATTGCGGGGGTGACATGGACGGTGATAGTGACGATCAGTACCGTCACTTCCTCTTGCAAAGCAACGTCAATTCCAGACTAGTTGAGTTTCATGAGAATGATCAGCTGCGCATGGTCAGCATTATTGACGAGCTGCCGGATGGCATTTCCTCTGTCTACACCTTCTTCGATCCGGATGTGGAGGGTGCAAGTTTTGGTACCCATAACATCCTGTGGCAAGTCCAGCAATGCCGTGAACTCGGGTTACCTTATCTTTATCTTGGTTATTGGATCAAGCAAAGCCGGAAAATGGATTACAAGGCCAATTTTCAACCCATTCAAGCCTTGATAGATGGGCAATGGCGTCGGCTGGATGGATCTCTATTGGATTGTAGCGAGTCATCTATCTAAAATTTTGACCGAGTTCAGCGTTTCAGTGACCGTATCTCAGCAGCACGCCTCTCCAGCGGCAATGCTTTGTTTGCATAACCAATATCCCGATACAGTTGTGCCAGATTTTCGAGGCAGATAGCTACATTGGGATGATCTAGGCCAAAGGCCTTTTCTGATATCGTCAGTGCCCGTCTGAACAGCGGCTCGGCATTGGGATACTTGGCTTGATCTCTGTACAGTCCTGCTAAATTATTCAGACCGAGTGCTACGGTGGGGTGCTCTGGACCGAGGGTTTTTTGCGAGAGTGCGAGGACACGCTTATACAATGGTTCAGCTAACGAATATTTTTTTTGTGCGTGATAGATCAATGCGAGGTTATTTAGACTGATGGCCACGTTAGGGTGGTCTTTGCCGAAGGTCTTCTCCAAAATTGCGAGTGCACGTTTATGTAAAGGCTCGGCCAGTTCATACAGCTCTTGAGCATGGTAGAGCTGTGCTAGATTATTCAGAACTGAGGCGATATCAGGGTGCTCTGGTCCGAGGGCCTTCTCATCAATCAATAACGCGCGCTTATAAAGCGGCTCAGCTTGAGAATAACGTCCCTGAGCGCTGTACAGTAGCGCCAGCCGATTCAGGCTACTGGCAACATCAGTGTGATCCGGACCGAGAGACTGCTCAGCTATTTGAAGGGCTTGCTTGGCCTTATCCGTTGCCAGCGTATATTGCCCCTGTTGATATAGAAGGTCAGACTGACGGTTGAGTGCAGTCCATTCAGATACGTTGGCATGGCTATATGCACTCACTACAAGGCCCAGTGCGATGAGAGTCCAGGCATTGGGGAGAGAAAGTATCTTCATGGTCCTGATGCACAGTCACTCAGAATGAATTAAATCTGAGGCTATCAGACTTAGGCTGTGGCAGTCCATTCTTGACGAAAAACAAACAGGCTAAGGATTCATGTGCATGTGAGCCCTTACGCCCAGTCGGCTCGGCATCCTTCGCGCATACAGAGTCTTTTCCGGGTTAAAATCAGACCATGCTTTATTCCCTGCTCCGTCCCTTACTATTCAGTCTCGACCCCGAGACTGCTCACTGTCTTACATTCAATGCAATTGAGAAGGCCCGCCGGCTTGGGCTGCTTCCGGGCCAGCCGTTCTCCTGCCAGTCGAGCAAGGTCATGGGCATTGATTTCCCTAACCCGGTAGGATTAGCAGCAGGGCTGGACAAGGATGGGGAG
>CAJBQQ010000122.1 GCA_903957805.1 uncultured Pseudomonadota bacterium
AACCACTGACCTGCTACAAGTGATGCTGAAGGATAGTGCTCATATCCAAGAAAAAGAAACGGAATGGCAGAACAAGATGGGGTATCGCAATCAGCGTAAACCACACCACGAAATCGCGCCGCTTTATACCGTCACCCAGGCGGAGACTTTTCTCCGACAGATAGAGAGTACGGATTATGATATTGAGATCACACCCCACCCATCAGTGCGCTGCATTTTCCGCGATGCCGGCCACATTTTAGGATCTGCCATCATCGAGGTATGGATAAAAGCCGATGAGGGTCACAAGAAACTGCTCTTCTCCGGTGATCTAGGACAACCGGGCCATCCTATCGTTCACGACCCTACTCCAATCCAGCAGACCGATGTGCTACTGGTTGAGTCAACCTACGGCAACCGTCTGCACCGAAATATGAAGGACACGCTAGATGAACTGGTGCATGTCGTCAACGACACCCTGCAGCGAAAAGGCGGCAATGTGATCGTCCCCTCTTTCGCCGTAGGCCGTACTCAGGACCTTCTGTTTCTGCTGATCGATCTCTACCGACAGGGCAGGCTCGGCGAGATGGATATTTATGTGGACTCACCCATGGCACTAGCCGCAACCGACATCACTCTTAAGCATATGAAACTGCTCGACAAGGAGACTGTCAGTATGATGCAGTGGTTAACCCAGAGCTCCGGTAGACCGCGCATTCATTTTGTGCAAGATGTTGAAGAGTCTATGCGACTCAATAATGTGCAGCATGGTGCAATCATCATCTCCGCCAGTGGTATGTGTGATGCTGGCCGCATCAAGTACCACCTTAAATACAATCTGGGCAGACCTGAGTGCAGCATCCTCATTACTGGATTCCAGGCAGAAGGGACGTTAGGACGGAGACTGGTTGACCGTGTCAAGCACGTGAAAATTTTTGGACAAGATATACCCGTACGGGCCGATATATACACCATCGGGGGCCTCTCGGCTCATGCTGATCAAGCAGGCTTGATGACCTGGCTGGGACATTTTGTTACCCCCCCAGATCAGACCTTTGTGGTGCATGGTGAATCGAGCAATGCTGCCGCCCTGGCTGAGGTGATCCAACAACAATTGCATTGGCGGGTGAGCGTTCCTGCGCAACTGACATCGGTTACATTCTGAATATGATCAGGCCTACCCTAGCTGTGGTCCTCTATTTCTTTGTATTTTCTGTTGCACCGGTGTCTGCTACCGCACAAAATCTGCCGAGCCCTATCGTCCAGATACTCAAACAGGCGGGCATCCCCGAGTCTTCCACTGCTATCTACGTGCATGAAATCGGAGCAGTTCAACCGGTTATTACTATCAATGCCAATACGGCGATGAATCCCGCATCTGCGATGAAGCTTGTTACCACCTTCGCTGGACTTGAGTTGTTAGGACCGGCATATACATGGAAGACCGAGTTATACGCTAACGGTATTGTAGAGGGTGATACTTTACGCGGCGATCTAGTGATTAAAGGATATGGTGACCCGAGGCTCAATCTTGAGAATTTCTGGTTACTGACCCGCCGCTTGCGTCAGACTGGGCTTCGGGAAATCACGGGGGACCTGATACTGGACAGTAGCTACTTCGACGCACCCGGAGGAGATCCAGGAGCTTTCGATGGCAAGCCCCACCGTGCATACAATGTCCCCCCCGAGGCGTTACTGGTGAATCATCGCATACTCGCGCTAAGACTGATCCCACAACCAGGAAGCAAGACCGTCCGGGTGGTGGTTGATCCAATTCCAGAATCACTTGATCTGAACAATAACCTTAAACTCAGCAGCAGCAAGTGTAACGATTGGCGTGATCTATTCAGCACAGACATCAAGGACAATGGTCGCGTCACGATTACCCTTAATGGTAACTATCCAACAGATTGCGGCGAGAAGACGCTGTATCTGAGCCTGCACGATAGTCCACTCTATACTTTTAGCCTTTTTAAACAGTTATGGATGCAACAGGGTGGGGTCCTACGGGGAAAGGTTCGAAGCGATAGCGTATCGGAAAGAACGGCACTATTGGAAACTCATCACTCCCCCCCACTTGCTGAAATCGTTCGAGACATTAATAAGTTCAGCAACAATGTCACCGCGAGGCAGCTATACCTCGCCTTGGGGGTGGCGAATGGTGAGGGACCGGCCACCCTTAGCAAATCCAACACCGCCATCAGGCAGTGGCTCACTTCAAGACAATTGAATTTTCCAGAATTGGTTATCGAAAACGGCTCTGGGCTGTCTCGCAATGAGCGCATCAGCGCAGGTCACCTGGGCGAGCTTCTGCTCACCGCCTTCCAGAGCTCAATCATGCCGGAGTTCGTCTCGTCGCTACCGATTGCAGCTGTGGATGGCACCATGAAAAAACGTTCTAATGGAACATCCGTTGCAGGACAAGCACATATTAAGACTGGTTTGCTGGATAACGTGAAATCAATGGCGGGTTACGTGCTCGATAAATCTGGTAGGAGGGTGGTCGTGGTCTTCTTCGTTAATCATTCCAGCTCTGCTAGCGCGCAGTTGGCGATGGATGCCTTGCTACACTGGGTCTATATACGCCCCTCTCACAAGTAAGAAACCTCTTTAAAGTTTCTGCTACCCGACCTTGCTGTCGAGTCCACTCTCTGCGATTTCGGCCGCACGTAATAGCGCTTTGGCCTTATTCTGAGTCTCAATCCACTCGCTTTGTGGGACAGAGTCGGCAACGATGCCGGCACCAGCCTGCACATGTAGCATGCCATCCTTGATCACCCCGGTACGGATGGCAATAGCGAGATCCATGTCACCATTGAACCCCAGATAACCCACCGCACCGGCGTAGATACCTCTCTTGGAAACCTCCAGTTCGTCGATGATCTGCATCGCCCGTACCTTGGGCGCACCGCTCACGGTCCCCGCTGGAAAAGTGGCTCTCAGCACGTCCATCGCTTTCAGACCTGGCTTGAGCTTGGCATCCACATTAGAAACAATATGCATGACATGCGAGTAATTCTCGATCTTCATATTCTCGGTCACTTTCACCGTACCAGTCTCTGCAACTCGCCCAACATCGTTCCTTCCTAGATCCATCAGCATCACGTGCTCCGCCCGCTCCTTCGGATCGGCCAGCAGATCGGCCGCAAGGGCTGCATCCTCCTGCGCATTTTTGCCGCGTGGACGGGTCCCCGCGATGGGTCGTACTGTAACCATATCGCCCTCCAGCCGTACAAGAATTTCAGGTGAAGCACCGACCACATGAAATTCGCCAAAGTGATAATAAAACATGTAGGGGGATGGGTTGAGGCTGCGTAGAGCTCGATACAGCGCCATCGGTGATGCCGCATAAGGCTTGCTGGTTCGCTGTGACAGCACTACCTGCATGATATCTCCATCAAAGATATAGCGCTTCGCGCGTCCTACTGCTGAGATGAAATCTGCCTCGCTGAATTCAGACACAGCCTCGCTCACTTTGAATGGCGCTGCCAGCGGAATCTGCAGAGGTCTGCGTAACAGTCCGAGCAGCTCCTTCATGCGTGACTGTACTATTTGGTATGCGCCCACCTTTGTCGGGTCGGCATAAACGATGAGATAAAGCTTACCCGACAAATTATCTACTACCGCCAACTCTTCGGACAAAAGCAATAAAATATCGGGGGTATTAAGTGTATCTGGTCGTGCTTGGCCGGTGAGCCTGTGTTCGATGTAACGTACCACGTCATAAGAAAAATAACCCGCCAGACCACCACAGAAACGTGGCAGACCCGGTGAGATCGCTGCCTTAAAGTTCGCTAGATAGGATTCAACGAATGCCAATGGGTCATCCGTTTTTATTTCCTGCGTCTCTTGACCGCTGATGACCCTGAGTTCGTCGCCGCGTGCCTCTATACGTGTCGTGGCAGGCAGTCCAATAAATGAGTATCGCCCGAAACGCTCACCTCCCTGAACCGATTCCAGTAGATATGAGTAGGGCTGGTTGGCGAGCTTGAGATAGACTGACAGCGGTGTATCAAGATCAGCAAGCGTCTCCAGCACCATAGGAATACGGTTATAGCCTTGCCCTGCGAGATCATTGAACTCTTTTTCGGTCATGGTATCTTGCGGACCAGCCTACTCGCCTCATCAATGGATGCGACGATGGCATCACAATCGAGTTCACGCACATCCCGCCCTTCGTTATAGCCATAGGGTACACAGAAGACATAGCATCCCGCTGCACGCGCGGCCTCGGTGTCATTGAGCGAGTCCCCAATCAGTAGCATCTCATGCGGCAAGATGCCGAAATGCTTGCAAGCATGCAGCAGGGGCAGTGGATCAGGCTTTCTTCTCGGCAGACTGTCGCCGGACAGGACAATCTCAAAATAATCTAATAGACCAGTACCACGTAGCAGTGGCTGGGTAAAGGCCTCGGCCTTATTGGTGATACAAGCCAGGCGCAATCCCTGCCGCTGGAGAGCATTCAATCCATTGATCACCCCCGGGTAGGGGGATGTGTTGACGCACAAAGTGTTGGCATATTCGCGTTCATATATCGGCATCGCCTTGGCAAATAAAGTGGTATCAGGCTCATCGTCGAGACTTCCTGTCAGTGACCGCTTTACCAGCTTCTGAATGCCCTTACCGATATAGGAGCGGATAGTCTCAACCGGCAGCTCCTCCCTTCCCAATTCCCGTAACATGCTATTCGCAGCAGCGGCAAGATCGCCAGCCGTATCGAGCAGCGTACCGTCCAGATCGATCATCACCGCCTTGACCGGCAGCAGCGCTCCCTTTTGCGCTGCTGAATCAGCAGCGTTCTGGGAATCTTTGATCATTATTGCGGCTAGACCTTCGCCAATTCGGCGCGCAGCGCAGCCACGACCGTGTCATAACGGTGCGGATCGCTATCCTTGCCGGCACTGTAAATAGCTGAACCAGCTACAAAGGTATCAGCACCCGCACGCGCGATCTCGGCGATGTTGTCTACCTTCACACCGCCATCAACCTCAAGCAGGATATCCCTACCACAAGTATCAATCCGAGCCCGTACCGCCCTCAGCTTGTTCAATGCTTCTGGAATGAACTTCTGTCCGCCAAAACCGGGGTTGACCGACATGATCAGGATCAGATCAATCTTATCCATAACATGATCAAGATAATGCAGCGGTGTTGCTGGATTAAACACCAGACCGGCCTTGCACCCTTGCTCCTTGATCAGTCCGATGGTGCGGTCGATATGCTTGGACGCTTCAGGGTGGAAAGAAATAATATTGGCCCCGGCCTTCGCGAAGTCAGGAACAATCCGATCAACCGGCTCCACCATCAGGTGCACGTCGATGATGGCCTTAGTCAGGGGACGAATCGCCTCACACACCAACGGACCGATCGTTAGGTTTGGGACGTAATGATTATCCATCACGTCAAAATGAATGATATCCGCACCCGAATCAACGACAGCGGTTATCTCCTCGCCCAGCTTGGCAAAGTTCGCGGAAAGAATACTCGGAGCGATACGGTAATTGGCCATGAAAAACCACCCTATAATAAAAACATTATTTTACCCGGAAATGGCTACCACGGGCCACTGGCTTCATCCCACACGC
>CAJBQQ010000123.1 GCA_903957805.1 uncultured Pseudomonadota bacterium
GCAGTTCTGCTGGGGATGGCGATAACACTACCCACTTGGGCGCATACGGACGACTATCTGGATACATTAACGACCGCTCATGGCGGGCAGTTAAGAATGGCGGGCCCCTATCATTTAGAGCTAGTGGCAAAAGATAAGGAGATGGTGCTATATGTAACGGACCATGGCGACAATCCAGTGAAGACAGAGGGCGGCACTGCAAAGGCAACGATTCAGATCGGTAAAGGCAAGGCAGGAGCCACGGTTAAGCTCGAGCCCGCTGGAGAGAATCAGATGAAGGGGCTGGGAGAGTTCACTTTGAAGCCTGAGAGTGTGATCGTGGTATTTGTGAAGCTAGCAGGAGAGGAGGCGCAGTCGGCACGGTTTACGCCACTCAAACCAAAGACTAAGGCTGCGGCTGCAAAGAAGCCCGTTGCTAACAAACCATCTGCTAGCAAGCCAGCAGCAAGTGCCCCCGCGCCAAGTCATAGTGGACATCAACATATGCATCATTGAGTTGATGTCTGAGAGAGTCTTCTCTAGACACTCTGACCTGATGTGTATCTAAGTTTCTAGCCAGTCAATCAGGGGCTGCCACTGCTCGCGGTCTTGTTCAGACTGAGAGGGTGGTAGATCAAAGATACTCTTACCATTGAATGCAGCATTAACATACACCATGGTATCTCGCAGATAGGTCAGAACGGGCAAATCATACTGACTGAGAAATTTTTCCAGAGTGGCAGCAGCACGGGTACGCGGATCAACGCGCATGCCTACAATTCCAATATAAGATTTGTGCTTATGCACGGCCTTCTCTTCTACCAAGCGGTCCAAGAAGTCCCTTGAAGCGGCCATATCGAATAAGGATGGCTGTACCGGAACGATGATCTTATCTGCAAGCTTTAAGGCGTGAGTAAGGTTCTTTCCGTGCATTGCAGCCGGCGAGTCGAGAACTAACCAATCATTACTTTCTGGGAATTTCGGATTGATATCACTGCGCTCTGTGCTCAGCCTAGTGATCGTTGGTAAATCAGCAGCTCGTAATGAAAGCCAGTTCAACGACGATTTTTGTCGGTCAAGGTCCCACATCACTACACGTTGGTTTTGTCCGGCAAGATAGCCCGCTAGATTAGTCGCTAGAGTGGTCTTGCCACAGCCCCCTTTAGGATTTGCCACCAGAATTGCTCGCATATGACTACCCTTCACGAATGCTCAACGGCTGTCTTTACTGCAGTGTTGAATC
Source organism: uncultured Pseudomonadota bacterium (assembly GCA_903957805.1). GTDB lineage: Bacteria > Pseudomonadota > Gammaproteobacteria > Burkholderiales > Nitrosomonadaceae > VFJL01. The sequence goes on from CAJBQQ010000123.1 coordinate 1,223, forward strand.
GGATGTAACTGTATCAGTTAACTCTTCCTCTGGGGGTGATTGCAGAGCTATAGATTCTGTCTCGGCATCTTCACTGACGGGAAGTTGCGGGGCCGGGAGTAAGTCCATACTTCCTGGTGGTTCGATCAACGCACCCAGATCTGCCAGTGGAGGTAATTCTTCAAGGGAACGCAGGTTAAGATCATTCAGGAAGTTTTTGGTGGTAGCGTATAGAGCCGGACGGCCGGGTACATCACGATGCCCAATCGCCTCTATCCAGCCTCGTGATTCGAGAGTTCTTAGTATCGGACTGGAAACTGCAACGCCACGAATCTCCTCAATGTCACCACGTGTCACCGGTTGACGGTAAGCCACAATCGCAAGGGTCTCGAGTACTGCACGTGAATAGCGTGGTGGCTTTTGCGGATTGAGTCGGTCAAGAAATTGTTGCATCTCGGGTCTGCTTTGGAAGCGCCAACCGCTGGCCACATTGACCAGTTCAACCCCTTTCCCAGTCCAGTCTTCACGTAATTCTTCTAGTAGTCTACGTAGAATATCTTGACTCAATTCCTCGTCAAATAGTCTCTTCAATTCCTGGAGTGTTAACGGGTCCTGGCTGGTGAGCAAAGCGACTTCCAGAACGCGCTTAATCTCACCAAGATCGGGAGGAACGGAGATGCTAAGCGGCTGTGAGGAGACTGATTGATTTGACATAAATGATTCCGAAGGTTTGAGGCTGTGTTAGCTCTACCAAGGATTCTCTGGAGAGTTCTAGTATTGCAAGAAAAGTAACTACGATTTCTGGCACGCCAGCGGCGGCACTAAATAACTCCTGAAACTCAACAAATTCACGACCGTGAAGATGGCGCAGGATGCGGCTCATATGTGCACGGACAGAGAGCTCTTCTCGAGTGACACGGTGGTGCTGATTCGCCTGAGCCCGTGTGACCAGGGTAAGCCAGGCATTACGCAGATCATTCACACTGATCCCTGGTAGTCGTTGAACTACAGACTGTTCAATCGATAACTCAACCAGTATGAAATCGCGTTCGGATTGGGGTAATTCATTAAGAGTTATACCGGCAAGTTTCATCTGCTCATATTCAAGCAGTCGACGTACTAACTCAGCCCGTGGATCGATATCTTCCTCGTTCTTACTAACAGGGCGAGGGAGAAGCATGCGAGACTTAATCTCAATCAAGAGTGCGGCCATGAGTAGGTACTCGGCAGCCAGTTCCAGTTGATTGGCACGCATCATCTCGACATAGGCCATGTACTGGCGAGTCAGTTCCGCCATCGGGATGTCCAGTACTTCTAGATTATGTCTACGGATGAGGTAGAGAAGTAAGTCCAGAGGTCCCTGGAAAGTATCGAGAAACACCTCCAGCGCATCTGGTGGAATATACAGATCGCGCGGTAGTTCCAGCAGTGGTTCGCCGTGAATGGTTGCTACAGGAGAGGTGCCGATATTGAAGAGTGTATTCATTCTGAGATGGAGGCATCTTACTGTTTAAAGGTGATTATACTGTGCTCCGCCTGATTTCTCCCACCTTAGCGAGTTCCACTAAGAGTAACTGAGCCCCATCGCCTCCCTCACGTCACGCATGGTCTCCTGTGCTAGCTTATCAGCCTTTTCACAGCCATCCGCGATGATATTACGCACTAGCGTGGGGTCTTCCTCATACATCCGAGCCCGCTCATGCATCGGTTCCTGCTCGGCCAGCACCATCTCAAGTATAGGCTGCTTGCACTCTAGGCAGCCGATCCCAGCACTCTTACAGCCTTGCTGAACCCAATCCTGGGTCTTGGCATTCGAATAGATCTGATGGAATTGCCATACCGGGCAATTGGCCGGATCACCAGGGTCGGTGCGCCGGATGCGTGCTGGGTCGGTTGGCATGGTGCGGATCTTCTTTGTGACGCTGGCTGGGTCTTCCCGTAGGCCGATGGTGTTATTGTAGGATTTGGACATCTTTTGACCATCTAGCCCCGGCATTTTGGATGCTCGAGTAAGCAGCGCCTCTGGCTCAGTCAGTATCATCTTGCCACCTCCTTCAAGGTAACCAAATAACCGTTCCCGGTCACCCATACTTAGGTTCTGTTGTTCATCGAGTAACGAGCGTGCGGTCGCCAGCGCTTCACCATCACCCTGCTCCTGGTAGCGGTCACGTAACTCACGGTAGACTTTGGATTTTTTAGAACCAAGCTTCTTGATCGCCTCCTCAGCCTTCTCCTTGAATCCGATTTCCTTACCGTAAATATGATTGAATCGTCGGGTGATTTCGCGGGTGAACTCGATATGTGGCGCTTGATCCTCGCCGACCGGTACACGGTTCGCTCGATAAATCAGGATGTCTGAACTCTGCAGTAATGGGTAGCCAAGAAAGCCGTAGGTGCTCAGGTCCTTCTCGTTCAGTCTCTCCTGCTGGTCCTTATAGGAGGGGACCCTCTCAAGCCAGCCCAGTGGTGTGATCATAGAGAGAAGTACATGCAGCTCTGCATGCGCCGGTATCCGTGACTGAATGAATAGGGTGGCCTGTGCCGGATCTACTCCAGCGGCGAGCCAGTCGATCACCATATCCCAGACATTCTGTTCGATGATTTCTGGCGTATCGTAATGCGTGGTCAGAGCGTGCCAGTCGGCGACAAAGAATAGACACTCGAACTGGTGCTGCAGATCAACCCAGTTTTTTAATACGCCGTGGTAATGGCCCAAGTGTAACCTTCCCGTGGGACGCATTCCAGACAAGACGCGATCAGTAAACATTGTTACTTGCCTTTAAATATTGGTTACTTATCAAGCAGTTAGTCCGGTAAGTGCTGCTATCATCTGTACCGTAAACAGGATAGATGGCCCGATAATAGTGCTGAGCGTTCCCGTGAATAATAACAATAGAAGTACCATAAAGCCATAAGGCTCGATCCGCGCAAAATGGCGCGCCATAGCATGGGGCAGCAGACTTATCGCCATCCGCCCTCCGTCCAGTGGTGGCAGCGGCAGCAAGTTCAAGACCATCAGAATGACATTAATTTCAATGCCTGCTTCACCCATCAGTAGCATTGGTTTGGTCAGTTCACTCTCCGGCAGTGAAAGGCCAAGCTTCATAACCAGCGCCCAGAGGAATGCCATAAAAAGATTTGCACCCGGACCTGCAGCAGCCACCCACAGCATGTCGTACTTAGGGCGGCGCAAGTTACCGAAGTTCACCGGTACCGGTTTGGCCCAGCCGAATAGGAAGCCGGTTCCAACCGTCAACTTGCTTAGAGTAAA
>CAJBQQ010000124.1 GCA_903957805.1 uncultured Pseudomonadota bacterium
CCATCCTGCTCGCATTGATGGCGTCCGGATTGAATGGTCAACGGTTCATGTTCCATGGCTACCTGCCGGTGGATCCTGAGAAGCGTCTCATGAAAATTCTCGAACTGGAGAAAGAGTCAATAAGCCGTGACCAGACCCAGATATTCATCGAGACCCCCTACCGCAATCAGAAAATGCTTGAAGCGATCGTACAGGTCTGCCACGGCACTACCAGTCTATGCATCGCCAGCGACATCACTCTGACCAGTGAATACATAACAACCAGAACGACCAAGGAATGGAAGCACCTCCTGCCCGACATCAACAAGAGACCCTCTATCTTTCTGTTGCATGGTTGATCGCGTATGAGACGCTTATTTGCACGCGGTCTTTAGTGTCCGTCCTACAAGGAAGTGACCATCCACTCCGGTTTCCACTCATAAAGCTACCATCACGTGAGCACCCTTCAGTGCCTTCTTAGTGTCGTATCCCCCACCCGCCGCCTGCAGCACTGATGATTGTGCTTGCAGTCACTGCACCAAATCGTTTGGCGAATCGCTCAATGACACCTTCCTGGGTGGTGTAGTCCACGATATGCTCGGCCTTGATGACTTCACGTGCAACATACTCAGCGCTGCCCATGGCATCAGCAAGCCCCAGATCTATACTCTTCTGGCCGGTCCAAACAATTCCGCTAAAAATCTCTGGGGCATCCTTCAAGCGTTTACCCCTTCCCTCCTGAACAACCTGGATGAACTGTTGATGAATATCAACCAACATTTCTCGGGCATGATCCTGCTGCTTCGGATTAGAGGGCGAGAATGGGTCAAGAAATCCTTTGTTCTCTCCCGCTGTGAGCAGTCGTCGCTCGATACCGAGCTTTTCCATCGTCCCTGTAAAACCGAATCCATCCATTAGCGCGCCGATGGATCCGACCATGCTCGCCTTATCCACATAAATCTTGTCTGCAGCTGCAGCAACATAATAACCCCCGGATGCACAGATATCCTCGACCACCGCATAGAGAGGAATATCAGGGTATTCTGCGCGTAGACGGCGTATTTCATCGTTGATATAACCAGCCTGTACCGGACTGCCGCCAGGGCTATTAATCCTCAGGATCACTCCCTGTGTTTTTTTATCCTTGAAGGCCTCCTGCAGGCCTGCATTAATATTGTCAGCGCTACTGACACTGTCGGCTGAGATTACGCCTCGAAGCTCTACCAGTGCTGTGTGTTTGGTGGAAATGGGACCATCCTTACCACCGGTCCAACCCATTGCGAGGAATAGCAGAATGATCAGGTAGAGGAAAGTGAGAGACTTAAACAATATCCCCCACTGCCGTGCCCGTCTCTGCTCTTGAAGGGAAGAGAACACTAACTTCTCTAGCACCCTCTTCTCCCAATCTTCGTTGTGCTTTTCTGAATCTGACATAGTTACTTCAATCCTTCAAAAAGATATTGCCATCCCGCTCTTCAATTTCCAGACGTTGCAGGCTCTTCCCCTTGCATGGTCCACCGACACAAAATCCAGTGTGCGGCTCGTAGGTCGCGCCATGAGTCGAACAGATTAAGTATAACCCTGAATCATCGAAGAACTCTCCTTCCATCCAGTCCAACTCCACGCCTATATGGGCGCAACGGTTAAGATAGGCATAGATTTTCCCCTGATACCGGATCACAAATGCCGGGGCAGATCGTGATTCATTCGTTGGCTCCACGATGAAACGGATGCCCTTACCGTCATTTGAAATTTCGCTGCTTGAACAGATTAGACGTTCGTCTCTAGCCATAAATTCAATTCCATAATGCTGTTGACACAGTCAAGCGGTGCTAGTGAAAGAAGACTCTCTCGAGGATGGGCACCGTACGTCACACCTAGTCCAGCGACCTTGGCATTGATCGCCATCTGTAAATCGTGGGTGGTATCACCTACCATCAGAGCCCGACTTGGCTCAACGTCAAATTGCTCCATTAATTCCAATAGCATTGCCGGGTGAGGCTTTGAGAAAGTCTCATCAGCACAACGGCTTGCATGGAAATATTGCCCCAGCCCGCTAGATTCAAACGCGTTATCGAGTTCAGATCGTCCCTTGCCCGTGGCTACCGCCAGCAGGAGCTCCTTCGTATGCAGGCTCTTAATAACCTCGGTCACTCCCTCGAATAGGGAGACCCTCTTCCCATATACGGAATAATGATGAAAGTAACGATCCACCAGCATCCCAACCTGCTGTGAGGATGCGATCGGAAAGAGATACTCCAATGCGTCACTCAACCCCAAACCAATGACATGACGAGCATCGTCAGCCGAGGGTTGCGGCAGACCCACATCATCGGCTGCACTCTGGAGTGATGAGACGATGACACTGGTTGAATCCAGTAAGGTCCCATCCCAGTCAAATATTATCAGGTCGTATCGATTGGACATTAGAAACGTACCAATAGGTCATTACTGGACCACTTGGTCTGAGGTGCCGCCACCATCCTCATCCAACCGGTCCAAAAACTTTTGTAGATCATTTGCTAGAGGCGCCTCTAGCCGCAACTGTTCGCCACTGACAGGGTGCTTCACCACTGCTGTAAGGGCATGCAGGAACATCCGTCCCAAGCCTAGCCTTTGAGTGGGCTTGGCCAGCCTCTTGTTAAGAGTGAAGTCACCGTACTTATCATCTCCCACGATCGGAAAGCCAAGGTGAGAGAGATGAACGCGGATCTGATGGGTCCGTCCAGTCTTCAGTTCCGCCTCTAA
>CAJBQQ010000125.1 GCA_903957805.1 uncultured Pseudomonadota bacterium
CTACAAAATGCTCAGGACACACTGACAGGCATCACGGAACCCACCATCACAGTCCGCACCGAAGTATTGCAGGGCTCGGTAAGTCTCAGCGTAAGCGACAATGGGGGCGGCTTCCCAGATGAGGTCAGAGCACGTGCATTTGAACCCTATGTCACCACCAAGCCCAAGGGCACCGGACTCGGCCTTCCTATTGTCAAGAAGATCGTCGAAGAACACAATGGCACGATCCAAATCGAAAACATTCTTCCGCACGGGGCACGTATCTCCATCACCCTGCCCATGACGGTGGAAAGCATCACAGCTGCCAAGACCGAGACCGTGTGATTACGGTCACTCACAAATAACCCCGGGGAATATCCACCATGACCAAATGCTCTAACTTGAAAACATGACCAGCAATACAATACTTGTCGTTGATGATGAGATCGGCATACGTGAGCTGCTATCTGAAATCTTGCGTGACGAAGGTTACCAAGTAGCACTGGCAGAGAATGCCGAGCAAGCTCGAAGCTGGCGTAACCAAAACCTTCCCGATCTAGTACTGCTCGATATCTGGATGCCCGACACTGATGGGATTACTCTCCTGAAAGAATGGTCTGGAAGTGGGCTACTCACCATGCCGGTGGTGGTGATGTCTGGACATGGAACTATCGACACTGCGGTGGAAGCAACGCGTATTGGCGCGTTCGGTTATCTGGAAAAGCCGATACCCCTGCAAAAGCTGTTGAGTACGGTCGGCCGCGCGCTCCGCGGTGGACAGGTCAAGCCATACTCCACTCTCTCTCTCAATAACCTGGGCAAGGGGTCGATGATCGCCAATCTAAAAACCCGCTTAGAACAGGTCATTCACCTTAAGACGCCGCTGCTACTCACTGGCGAACCTGGAACCGGGATGAGGCTATGTGCTCGATTCCTGCACCGCCCAAATACACCCTGGGTGGAACCGGAGACACTCACGTCTCTTGCAGACGCCCCGCTCGCGATGCTGGAGCAAGCTCAAGGTGGTTTATTGTTTCTCAACGAGATCGGCAAGATCAGTCGACTGGAGCAGAAGGGCCTACTGCTCCTACTAGGAAAACTCGAAAAATACAACGTCCGACTGGTGTGCGCCACCTCACGACCACTATCTGATCTAACAGCACAGGGCGAGTATGACCCTAGACTGTATGAGATCCTAAACAGTCTCTGCATTAATGTCCCCTCACTAAAAACACATCGGGAAAACATTCCGGAGCTTGCCAGTCAGATGCTTTCTAGCAGCATTGAATCCGGGGAAGCGCCCCTGCGACAGTTCAGTACTGCTGCACTCAATGCGTTACGCAACTATGACTGGCCCGGCAACCTCTCACAATTAACCGGTGTGGTTCGATCATTGGCACTAACCGGCACGAAAGATGAAATTTCAGTCGATGACGTGATGCAGGCGCTGTCCTCTTCGATGTCGACACAGAAAGTTTCAAGCGTGCCGCTTAATATTCCCCTGCGAGAGGCGCGTGACTTATTCGAAAAGCAATACTTTGATCGGCTCATCGAGCAGGAAAACGGCAATATGACGCGGGTGGCGGAACAATCAGGGCTGGAACGGACGCATCTTTATCGAAAACTCAAACTGTTAGGCGTCAAACTACGAAATCAATGACCTTCCTCCCCTCCCACGAGTGACTTGTTCTGAAATTCACCTGAGTTTCACAAATTTTTCACAGTTGTCTGACACCGCGTCTTAAGCGATAATATTACTTTTACCAGCATGCATCGCTTTTTGGTTCGGTTGTGTGATGTATCTTTATTTTTTTATATCTAGTTGAGCGAGGGAGTCCGCATCCATGGCTACATTCAATGATTTTAATGCGCCGGTATTCAAGAACCTGACCAGCGCCATCCGTGCTTTAGCGATGGATGCTGTTCAAAAAGCTAACTCCGGCCATCCTGGCATGCCCATGGGCATGGCGGAAATCGCTGAGGTATTGTGGATTCATCATCTGAGACACAATCCTGCTAACCCTAAATGGGCTGACCGGGACCGTTTCGTGCTGTCCAATGGGCATGGATCGATGTTGATTTATGCGCTACTGCACCTGACCGGCTACGACTTACCGATGGAGGAGATCAAGCGTTTCCGCCAGTTTCATTCAAAGACCCCAGGTCACCCAGAGTATGGCTACACACCCGGCGTTGAGACCACCACCGGACCTCTCGGACAGGGCATCACTAATGCTGTCGGTATGGCACTGGCGGAAAAGATCCTTGCTTCCGAGTTCAACCGCCCCGGTTTCGACATCGTTAACCACTATAGCTATGTATTCCTTGGCGATGGCTGCCTAATGGAAGGGATCTCCCACGAGGCCTGCTCACTGGCAGGCACATTGGGTCTCGGCAAACTTATCTGCTTTTATGACGACAATGGAATCTCCATCGATGGACATGTCGAGGGTTGGTTCACCGATGACACACCCAAGCGCTTTGAGGCCTACGGGTGGCATGTGGTACCCAATGTCAATGGCCATGATCCTGTGGCCATTGAGGCGGCGATTGAAGCAGCCAAAAAGATCAGTAACAAGCCCACGATGATCTGCTGTAAGACAGTGATAGGACTCGGATCTCCCAATAAGGCCAATACCCACGAGGTTCATGGAGCGGCGCTAGGAGATGCGGAGATTGCGGCCGCTCGTCCCCACATCGGTTGGAACCATCTTCCATTTGAAATCCCTCAGGACATCTATGAGCTTTGGGATGGACGGGCCAAAGGCAAGAAGCTGGAGGAAGAATGGAATCAAAAGTTTAGCGAATATGCGAAAAAATACCCTGTTGAAGCAGCCGAGTTCACACGGCGTATGTCAGGCGATCTGCCAGCAAACTGGCGTGAGCACGTTGATGGATTCATCAATCGCGTCAATGCCAAGGAAGAGACCATCGCCAGCCGCAAGGCTTCGCAAAATACAATCGAGGGATTGGCTCCAGTCTTGCCAGAACTGATCGGAGGATCCGCAGATCTGGCCGGGTCGAACCTCACACTATGGTCAGGTTCGAAAGGGATCAGCCGTGAAAACGGTGGTAATTATGTCTATTACGGCGTACGTGAATTCGGTATGAGCGCGATGATGAATGGACTATCATTGCACGGCGGGATTATCCCCTACGGCGCCACCTTCCTGATGTTCTCGGAGTACGCTCGGAACGCCCTGAGAATGGCCGCTCTGATGAAGATCCGTAATCTGTTTGTGTTTACGCATGACTCAATCGGATTGGGCGAAGACGGCCCAACCCACCAACCGGTCGAGCAGACCGCGACACTGCGCTATATCCCGAACATGGATGTATGGAGACCCTGCGACACCGTCGAATCTGCGGTGGCCTGGGCACGTTCAATTGAACGCATGAACGGCCCCTCAACACTGATCTTCAGCCGTCAGAATCTACCATTCCAGAAACGCGATGCAGCAACCATCAAGCTGATCGATAAGGGGGGTTATATCTTGTCTGAAGCCGCCGCTGGGAAACCGCAGGCGATCCTCATCGCTACCGGCTCAGAGATTGGCTTGGCGATGAGCGCACAAAAAGAACTGGCAGAGGCTGGAATCCATGTCAGAGTGGTCTCGATGCCTTGCACCAATCTATTTGATCGTCAGGACCAATCCTACAGGGACAGCGTCCTGATTAAGGGTGTTCGACGAGTTGCGATTGAGGCCGGAATATCCGACTTCTGGCGCAAGTACGTAGGTCTTGAGGGAGCAGTGGTAGGAATGGAGACCTTTGGCGAATCTGCGCCTGCCAACGAACTCTTTAAACATTTTGGATTCACTGTTGAGAACGTAGTGAAGACCGTGAAGGGCGTCATCTAAATAATTGACAGAACAGCGGCGCGTAAGCTAACGCGCCGCTCCAGCATATTTTTTAATTTAAGGAACTCATAAAATGACCATCAAAGTCGGCATCAATGGATTCGGGCGTATCGGCCGCATGGTATTCCGTGCAGCGGTAGAAAACTTCCCAGATATCGAGGTCGTTGCCATCAATGATCTGCTCGAGCCTGATTACCTAGCTTACATGCTACAACATGATTCTGTGCATGGACGTTTCCATGGCAGCGTCGTCGTTGAGGGGAATACGCTGATCGTCCGAGGCAAGAGGATTCGTCTGACCGCTGTTAAAGATCCGTCCGAACTGAAGTGGAGTGAGGTGGGTGCTGATGTCGTAGTTGAATCCACCGGACTCTTCCTCACTAAAGAGACTTGCGAGAAGCACATCACCGCCGGCGCCAAGAAGGTCATCATGTCCGCCCCCTCCAAGGACGATACACCCATGTTTGTGTATGGTGTGAATGACAAGACCTACGCCGGTCAAGCGATCGTTTCAAACGCATCGTGCACCACCAACTGCCTCGCTCCGATCGCCAAGGTATTGAACGACACCTTCGGTATCAAGCGCGGATTGATGACGACCGTACACGCAGCAACTGCCACCCAGAAGACCGTTGATGGCCCCTCTAACAAGGACTGGCGCGGTGGTCGCGGGATACTTGAAAATATCATCCCCTCCTCAACCGGTGCTGCCAAGGCTGTGGGTGTTGTTATCCCAGAATTAAATAAGAAACTCACAGGAATGGCCTTCCGTGTACCCACCTCTGACGTGTCGGTGGTTGATCTTACTGTAGAACTCAACACGGAGACCTCCTACGCTGAGATCTGCGCGGCCATGAAAGCAGCGTCCGAAGGATCGATGAAAG
>CAJBQQ010000126.1 GCA_903957805.1 uncultured Pseudomonadota bacterium
TCGGGAGCGACATTGAGAGGCGCATCTGCCAGAGAGGAGCCAGTTAGTCCATGAAATAGTGATCTCAGGCTATTACCAACACTGAAGGAGAGGTGCCCCATCAGCGTCCGGTCAAACTCCAGAGAAGCTCGGCCGGTATCGATGTCATTGGCCGCGTGAATTTCCTTAAGTACATAGGGGTGGCAGCGGATCGCCCCCTGCCCGAATATCATCATACTGCGAGTAAGGATATTTGCACCCTCCACCGTGATGCCGACAGGAGTTTGCTGGTAGGTGCGTGCGAGGTAATTGCTGGGACCCATGCAGATGCCCTTGCCTCCGTGCACATCCATCGCATCATTAATGGTCTGACGGCTGCGCTCAGTGAGATGGTACTTGACGATGGCAGAAATGACAGAGGGTTTCTCCCCTAGGTCGACTGCACCCGCTGTCATCACACGAGCTGCATCCATCATGTACGTATTTCCGCCAATGCGAGCGAGAGCCTCTTCCACCCCCTCGAAACGACCGATGGGCATACCAAACTGGGTCCTGACCCGGCCATACGCACCGCTGGTACGAGCTGCTAGTTTAGCGGCGCCAGTAGCCGTCGCAGGCAATGAAATCGAGCGACCAGCAGCGAGGCAGTTCATCAGCATGCGCCAACCGATACCGACTCCACCGAGTCCGCCGATCACCCACTCCATCGGGATGAATACATCCTGACCAGAGTTAGGGCCATTCTGAAAGGCAGCATCGAGCGGGAAATGGCGTCGGCCGATATTGACCCCTGGGGTATTGGTGGGGATTAGTGCTAGTGTAATGCCGAGATCTTTTTTGGTGCCGAGCAGTCCATCCGGGTCGTACAGCTTGAATGCTAATCCCAGCAGTGTCGCGACCGGGCCCAGTGTGATGTAACGCTTTTCCCAGGTGACGCGCATTCCTAGGACATCCTGGCGGCCATTGAATTCGCCCTGACAGACAGTGCCTGAGTCAGGGATTGAGCCGGCATCCGACCCGGCGCTTGGGCCGGTAAGTGCGAAGCAGGGGACCTCCAATCCCTTCGCTAAGCGGGGTAGGTAATGGTTTTTTTGTTCCTCGGTACCGTAATGCAGCAAGAGTTCTGCTGGGCCAAGTGAGTTTGGCACCATCACTGTTACTGCCGCCGTGCCACTGCGAGAGCCGATCTTCATCACCACTTCCGAATGGGCAAGCGCAGAAAATCCATGCCCGCCGTATTGCCTCGGGATGATCATGCCGAAAAAACCATTTTGCTTAATGAATTGCCAGACTTCAGGTGGCAGGTCATGAAGTTCGCGAGTGATCTTCCACTCGTCCAACATCTCGCACAACTGCTCCACCGGACCGGCGAGGAAGTCCCTCTCCTCGGCCGTCAGTTGAGGCTTGGGGTAGGCTAGGAGCTTATTCCAGTCGGGCTTGCCGCTGAATAAGTCCCCATCCCACCAAACGGTACCCGCATCTAGAGCCTCCTGTTCGGTCTGCGAGACCTGGGGTAGGATATTGCGGAAAATTTTGAGCACAGGGTTTGAAACGAGCGCTCGCCGGAGTGACGGAACAAGCAGAACTGTGCCGACGATGGCGGGCAGTAACAGGAGCAGGGGGAAAAGAGTCATGGTCGAGATGAGTTCTCCTGCGAAGGTGAGGGAAACTAAGGCATATTAACCTAAACTTGTATCTGGGAACCGGGGAACGGATTTCGTATGTGAGCAGCGGTGTTCACGACAATCATTTCATGCTCATCCGGTTATCTACCTTTTTAACGCCTTCTACCAGCCAGGTGAGGGTATTGGCACGATCGATCTGGCTCTGAGTTTTAACCAACCCACTCAGCATGATCTCGCCAGCGCGGGCTTCGACCTGCAAGTCCAGTCCGCTGAGTTCCGAGTCAGTTAGTAACGAGGACTTCACTGTGGAGGTTAGAGTGCTGTCATCCACTAACGCCTTTTTTGGCGGTTCTACCCAGGTCTCATGCACACCCTCACCAAACTTTTGGCATGAGCTGATGGATAGGATGCCGGTCAGGACCATGACCAGCGGAAGTAACTTGTGGTGATTTTTCATGATGCCTCTTTTCATGTGATTGAAAGCCAGTGGAAATTAATTAAGACATGAGCCCGGTAGCTGTCGCAAACATAAGTTTGCTGCTCTATCCAAAATGACCGCCCGCAGATACATCGATACTTGTTGTGCAAGATCCTGAGACAGGCAGTCAAACTCATGCAGTCCTTGCATCGGACGAAGCCAGGTGAGTTGGCGTTTAGCCAGTTGGCGGGTGGCGGCTATTCCCATTGACCGCATTTCATTCATGCTGACTTCTTTATTTAGGTACATCCGTACCTGGCGGTAACCGACACATCGCATTGCAGGGGTATCGGCATCAAATTCAAACTTATCAAGGAGAGTACGTACTTCGTCAACCAGACCAAGGTTAAGCATCTCGTCGAAGCGGTGTGAAATTCGCTGATGCAGCATCTCGCGTTCACTTGGAATTAGGGCGATATGTATAGTCTGATAGGGTAAGTCGACAGATCTGGGCTTTGTCAGGATCTCAGACATTGGTTTGTTGGCGAGGTAACACACCTCCAGTGCGCGCTGGATGCGCTGACTATCTGTTGACTTAATCCTAGCGGCACTGACAGGGTCGATCTGCTGAAGCTGAAGGTGCATTGCAGGCCAACCGAGATCTTCAGCCATGCTACTGATAGTCATGCGGAGCTCACTATCTGCAGCGGGTAATTCAGAGAGTCCATGCATCAGTGCTCGAAAATAAAGCATAGTCCCGCCAACAAGAAGCGGGATATTGCCGCGCTTGGTGATCTCGCTCATCGCGAGCAGCGCATCATCACGGAACTGTCCTGCGGAATAACGTTCGTATGGCTCGATCAGGTCGATCAAGTGGTGAGGTATGGCGGTCAGGGTTTCGGTATTAGGTTTGGCGGTACCGATATCCATATGACGGTATACCTGAGCCGAATCCACGCTAACGATTTCCACCGGTAGATGGCGAGCGATTTCTAAGGCGACACTACTCTTGCCGCTGGCGGTCGGCCCCATCAGGAAGATCGCGGGAGGGTAGCTAGGATCAGTTTTGAGTATCTGGTTCAGCGCAGACATTTATTTGATCTAGATGAGCCATTAAGTGATGCTCGAATCAACGCGAGAGATTTAGGTCAGCCAGGGAATGCCACGGTGTTATCGCGCATCCAAATTACTTCTCTAGGCCGAAGTATAGCCCGCCCAACATGATAAAAGCCAGACTCGATGTCGTGGTGGGTGGCGGCCATTTCGGTTAGAATTCATGCTGATTTACAGCGTAAATTTGACTCTTTTTTGGTAACTTTTCATGATCCTGATCCTTGCCCCGGGCACCCATCCAGATAACGCCGAGTATCAGCAGTTACTGGGGCGGCTGTCTAGCATGCCGGGGATTACTACCCGTATACATACCGAGATTGGGATCGAGCAGACCCTGACTGAGATATACCTGATTGGCAATACTACGGCCCTGACGCTTGAGGATATGCAAGGACTGCCGTGCGTAGAGAGGGTGGTCCGCGTTTCGGAGGAGTACCGTGTTTTGGGGCGGCACAAGGGGGATGACCGGCCTACGCATTTTGATTATAACGGCGTTCGCTTCGGACAAGACACTCTGAACCTATTTGCGGGGTTATGCGCGGTAGATACGCCCGAGCATGTCGAGATGATGCTAAGAGCATTACGCGACCACGGCCAGGTCTGTACCCGCATGGGAGCCTACAAGCCTCGCACCAGTCCTTATGCATTTCAGGGACACGGCAAGAATTGTCTGCCGTACGTATTCGATTTGGCTGGAAAGTATGGCATCAAGGTCATCTCCATGGAGATCACTCACGAATCGCATGTCGATGAAATTCGTGAGGCGCTTAATCAGACCGGCAGCCCAGCCGGTGTGATGCTGCAGATTGGTACTCGTAATACGCAGAATTTCGAGCTACTTAAAATCGTTGGCCGCCAGCAGAACTTTCCGATTTTGATCAAGCGGGGTTTTGGCATTACCCTAGATGAGTCCCTTAATGCGGCAGAGTACCTGGCCTCTGAAGGTAACCGCAAGGTGGTGTTTGGCCTACGAGGAATGAAGACCAATATGGCAGACCCTCATCGCAACTTTGTGGATTTCGCTCATGTGCCAGTGGTCAAGCGATTGACTCGCATGCCGGTATGCATAGACCCATCGCATTCAGTTGGAGCTCGCACCTGTTCCCCGGACGGGATACTCGACATCATGCATGCTACTGCCCAGGGCATCATCGCCGGTGCCAATATGGTGTTGGTGGACTTTCATCCGGTGCCGAGCAAGGCGCTGGTAGACGGGCCTCAGGCATTATTAATCAGAGAGCTTCCGCAGTTTCTGGAAGATGTTCGCATTGCCCGCGAGGCTTATCTGCAGCGCGCAGCGCTCGCTGAACGGTATTGCCAGGAATAAGGGGCATTAGAACATTTCCTCCGCGGCACAGTTTATTTTAAGACCCTTTCATAGAGTCTTTTCTCTCTTAGGAAAGGTCTCTGGCATAAGCCCCGCGTTTCTGGTGATGTTGTTTCTGTCCCCGCTATTCTCGTATGTGCCCATTAGTATAGCCGCCTCGGCAGGGGTCCCGCTAAGGTTGATCGATGACCGCGGCCATAGCATTCAATTGGAGCGTCCCGCAAGGCGCATCATCTCACTCTCTCCTAGCATCACCGAGTTGGTATATGCTGCCGGCGCTGGCGACAAGCTCGTGGGAGTGAGTAGTCAGAGTGATTACCCGGCATCTGTAAGAGCCATCCCGGAAATTGGGGGTGTGTCTGGGCTTGATCTGGAGAAGCTGATAATGCTTAGACCTGATCTGGTGATTGCGTGGGGTAGTGGTAACGCTGTGGATATTGATAGACTCGAAAAACTTGGCTTACCCGTTTTTGTTACGGAAGCGGCTAGACTGGAGGACATCCCGAGGCTGTTACGATTGATTGGGCAGGTGGCCGCAACTCCAATCGAGGCCGAGTCCGCAGCACTCTCTTTTGAAACAGAACTTCGAATGATCAAGCAGAGCAATGCTGGTCGGCAGCGCATCAGTGTGTTTCTGCTGATTTGGAGTCAACCACTAATGACAGTAAATGGCGACCATATTATCAGCGACATTATTAATGTATGTGGTGGGATTAATATATTTGCCACAGCGTCGACCTTAGCGCCCATGATTTCGGCTGAAAATTTGTTACAGGCCGACCCTCAGGTCATTATTAGTGGAGTATTACCTGAAAGCGGAGCGGGAGCGCTCTGGCAACGGTTTCCACAGATGCGAGCAGTGAGGAATAAGCATTTATTTTTTGTTCACCCTGACTTGCTTCACCGTCAAACGCCACGGATGTTGCAGGCAGTCAAAGCGGTGTGTATGTACCTAGATCAAGCCCGTTTGGAGTAAGAGCATCAATAGGAATGGACATCTTCGCTCGGGAGACGTTACAAATGCTTGTTCAGAAGTTGAATCCATGGAGAGGTGATCCACTGGATTACAGGCATTCTAAGGGAGTTGAGTGCCGCATTTCTCAGAATGCGGTGCTAGACACTGTTCGGAGTCTGGGCTCAGATAGGAAAATTTAACTGGAGAGGGGCCCGAATGCTTTAGAATATTCGCCGAATGAGGTCAGATTATTATGGAGAATGATCAATGATAAAAGTATTACTTGCAAACCCCAGAGGCTTCTGTGCCGGGGTGGATCGCGCGATCGAGATTGTCGAGCGGGCCCTGACCATGCACGGCGCACCAATTTACGTACGCCACGAGGTGGTTCATAACCGTTTCGTGGTGCAGAATCTTGAAAAAAAGGGGGCAGTATTCGTCGAGAATCTCGACGAAGTGCCCAGCGGCAGCATTCTAATTTTCAGCGCCCATGGTGTCTCGCATGAGGTGCGTCGCGAGGCTGAGGCACGAAAATTCAAGGTGTTCGACGCCACCTGTCCGCTGGTCACCAAGGTTCATATGGAAGTCGGAAAGATGCGCGATCAAGGGAGGGAGGTCATCATGATCGGCCACCAGGGGCATCCGGAAGTAGAGGGCACTATGGGGCAAGCAGAGGGGCATGGCCCGGCGATGTACCTGGTTGAAACAGAAGACGATGTCGCCGACTTACAAGTTAAGAATCCTGACAACTTGGCTTATGTTACTCAGACCACGCTCTCAGTTGATGATGCCACACGGGTGATTAAGGCCTTAAAAAAACGTTTTCCAAAGATTGTTGGACCGAAAAAAGATGATATTTGTTATGCCACGCAAAATCGTCAAGATGCGGTCAAGTTGATGGTAAAGCAATGTGATCTTGTGATTGTGGTCGGTTCTCCCAACAGCTCTAACTCTAACCGTTTGTGTGAGGTTGCGCGA
Source organism: uncultured Pseudomonadota bacterium (assembly GCA_903957805.1). Classification (GTDB taxonomy): domain Bacteria; phylum Pseudomonadota; class Gammaproteobacteria; order Burkholderiales; family Nitrosomonadaceae; genus VFJL01. The sequence continues at coordinate 6,396 of CAJBQQ010000126.1, forward strand.
AATGCCGGTGTGGACTCTTATATGATAGACCGTGCCGAACAATTGCAGGAAGAGTGGCTCGCAGGCAAGGTCCGAATTGGTATCACCGCCGGAGCTTCTGCACCGGAAGTGTTGGTGCAAGAAGTAATATCACGACTGAAACAGATTGGATCGGAGCAGGAAGGCGGCGTGGTAGTGGAGGAGCTGAGCGGAGTGATTGAGGCAGTAGTTTTTCCGCTACCCAAGAGTTAATTAGGGCGGTAAGCGAGTGAGCCTTTTCTAGGCTTCCCAGCCAGACCGGTAGGGGGAAACGTCGAACGGTTGCGCTACACCGGTCATTTCATTTAACAGGATCTTGGCGCTAGCTGGAGCCATGGTAACGCCATAACGGAAGTGCCCACTGTTGATGTAGAGATTGTCGATCTGAGGGTGACGCCCGATAGTCGGAATATTATGTGGTGAAGCTGGGCGCAGACCAGACCATTGTTGTACTGGCACCATGCCAGATAATGCCGGCAATAACTCTTGCGCACCCTTGAGCAGATTGTCGCGTGCAGCGGCAGTGATCCCCTTATCAAAACCAACATCTTCTAGCGTGCTGCCAACCAGTAGGCAACCGTCTCGACGAGGTATCAAATACAAATCGTCTTTTAATAAGATGAAACGTAGAGGTGCCGCAGAGAACCTGAACAGTAGCATCTGTCCGCGCGCAGGCTTGATGTCTAGGCTGAGGGCATGCTGCCCGAGCACTTGCTTGCTCCAAGCGCCTGCGGTGACAACGTATTGCTCTGCACTGAAAGTCCCGCACGCGGTGGCGATTGAACTTACTTGGCCGTTCTCGGCTACGATGTGAGTCACAGCGCACTGTTCGACAATCCGACCGCCTAGCAATTCCACTCTTTTGCGCAGCGCCCGCAACAGGCGCGGGTTTCGGACCTGTGCAACATCTGGTAGAAGGAGCGCATCACATTCCCTGTCGGTTTCTTTTCCCGCTGTAGGAATGGAAAGAGCGTCATACGGGGAAGCCCTTTTCACCTTAACCCCATGCGATGTACACCACTGTTGCGCATCGCACGTGCTAAAGGGGGGGAGCACCAGCATTCCACTCCTCTCATACTCCGGGTCGATCCCGCTCGCGGTATGCAGCCCATCCATCCAGCTGGCGAATAGGGAGGCACTATAATTAGTCAGCCGAGTTACCTCATCTGGGTAATCCCACGGGCACAATGGCGAGAGAATTCCCCCGCCTGCCCAAGAAGATTCAAGTCCCACTTCGCCTCGTTCCAGTAAGGTTACAGTTGCGCCTTGTAAGAGCAGCTGCTCAGCTGTGGCAAGACCGATGATGCCGGCGCCAATTACAATAAAGTCCTGGTCCATCTCTTTGTCATTCATTATATTCAGTTTGTCATTGACCTGTTGAGACGACAAATACTTGCCGCGCTCGCAATATTTATCCTGCTTTATCCACACCTTGCGTGATGGTAATATTGCACTAATTCAATATCAGGTGTGGGCATCATGGCTGGTCATAGTAAGTGGGCTAATATCAAGCACAAGAAGGCAGTGACAGATGCTAAGCGTGGAAAGATTTTCACGCGCCTCATCAAGGAAATCACCGTCGCTTCGCGTCTCGGAGGTGGGGACTCAGCCAGTAATCCGCGATTGCGACTCGCCATCGATAAGGCTTATGAGCATAACATGCCTAAGGATAACGTTGAGAGGGCGGTTAAACGGGGAAGCGGCGAACTGGACGGTGTAAATTACGAGGAGGTTCGCTATGAAGGATACGGCATCGCGGGTGCTGCTGTACTGGTCGACTGTCTGACAGATAACCGAGTACGGACCGTAGCTGACGTGCGCCATGCCTTCACTAAGTACGGGGGGAATCTTGGTACGGATGGTTCAGTCGCGTTCCTATTCAAGCACTGTGGGCAGATGATTTTTGCCCCAGGGACTAACGAGGATAGGCTGATGGAAGGGGCTTTGGAAGGGGGCGCCGAAGATGTAATTAGCAACGACGACGGCAGCATCGAAGTAATCACAGCGCCATATGAGTTAACCGCTGTCAAAATAATCCTGGAAAGGGCGGGCTTCAAAGCAGAACACGCTGAGGTAACGATGAAACCTGAGAATGAGGCGATATTGACTGGTGATGACGGGGTAAAAATGCAAAAGCTACTGGATGCACTGGAAAGTATTGATGATGTGCAGGATGTCTATACGACAGCAGTAATAATTCCTAGCGAGTGACACGATCCGCATCCTTGGAATAGACCCTGGTTTGCGTATTACCGGTTTCGGGGTCATCGACAAAATGGGCAGCAGCTTGACTTACATCAGCAGTGGCTGCATCAAAACCCCGGACGGAGAACTACCGTTGCGCCTGAAATCTATCCTAGAGGGCCTCAATGAAGTTATCGCAGAGCATCACCCTGACCAAGTCGCGATCGAACAGGTGTTCGTCAATATTAATCCTAAATCAACGCTGATGCTGGGACAGGCACGAGGGGCCGCAATCTGTGCCGCGGTGTTGAAGGATCTTACCGTTGCAGAATATACCGCACTACAAGTCAAGCAGGCGGTAGTCGGTAACGGCCATGCAAAAAAAGAACAAGTACAGGAAATGGTGAAGCGTCTATTGAAACTTGACGGCAGCCCGAGCGAGGACGCGGCAGATGCGCTTGCCTGTGCCATTTGTCATGCGCACGGCGGTCAAGGGTTGGGAGGGATTTCGACAGCGGGCTATCGGATGAAGCGGGGACGGTTGGTATGATTGGTCGTATAACGGGGCTGTTGCTAGAGAAGCGACCGCCGCTCGTGTTGGTGGATGTGCAGGGAGTAGGCTATGAGATTGACGTGCCTATGAGCACGTTTTATCAGATGCCCGCCATCGGTGAGGAGGTCATACTTCACACTCATTTGGTGGTGCGTGAGGATATACACCTTCTATTTGGATTTGGCACTGAATCTGAGAGGCAGGCCTTTCGTCAGCTAGTAAAAATTTCTGGGGTGGGGGCAAGAACTGCATTAGCCGTCTTATCCGGTTTGAGCGTGGTTGACTTGCAGCAGGCGGTTGCAACTCAAGACAGCGACCGACTCATCAAGACGCCCGGTATCGGAAAGAAGACTGCGGAGCGCCTGTTACTAGAATTACGTGACAAGCTCGATTTGAGCTTAGGCACGGTTGTCGGTGGCGCTGGTACAGCACTTGCCTCAAGAGACGGCGATGACATACTCAATGCGTTGCTATCGCTGGGTTATAATGACCGCGAAGCGAGTTGGGCAACCAAACAGTTGCCGATTGGGGTTGCTGTGTCGGACGGGATCCGTCAGGCATTAAAGCTACTGTCAAAAGAAAAATAATGAAGGTAACTTGCCCTGCATCCAATGAAAGATTGCACGGTCGACGGTTCGTTGTGCCGTCCTTGCCAGATTAATGATAGAAACTGATCGATTGATTGCTGCTGAGCCGGTCTCTACTCAGGAAGAGGACCTGGAGAGGGCCCTTCGTCCTAAGTTTCTGGATGAGTATGTTGGCCAAGAAAAAGTTCGCGGGCAACTGCAGATTTTCATCGAGGCAGCTCGGCGAAGAAAGGAAGCGCTCGATCATGTCCTGCTATTTGGCCCGCCAGGATTAGGCAAGACGACACTGGCCCATATCATTGCGAGGGAGATGGGCGTGAACTTGCGTCACACTTCGGGGCCGGTACTGGAGCGCCCTGGGGATCTGGCAGCACTCCTGACCAATCTCGAGACCAACGATGTTCTGTTCATCGACGAGATCCATCGGTTATCTCCGGTAGTGGAAGAGATTCTTTATCCGGCTCTGGAAGATTATCAGCTCGACATCATGATCGGTGAAGGCCCTGCCGCACGTTCCGTCAAGCTAGATCTGCCCCCATTTACACTGGTAGGGGCAACGACCCGTGCGGGAATGCTGACTAACCCGTTGCGGGATCGGTTCGGGATCATCTCCCGTCTGGAATTTTATTCGGTAGAGGAGTTGACCCGCATCGTCACGCGTTCAGCGGGATTACTTAATGTAGAAATTTCGTCCGACGGGGCGATAGAGATCGCCCGACGTTCCCGCGGAACCCCCCGAATTGTTAACCGCCTTCTGAGGCGGGTGCGAGATTTTGCCGAGGTCAAGGCGGAGGGGCGGATCACTCGTCCGGTGGCGGATGCGGCTCTGATAATGCTGGATGTTGACATTGCAGGGCTAGATGTAATGGATAGGAAGTTATTGCTTGCGGTAATGGAAAAGTTTGGAGGAGGCCCTGTGGGAGTGGATAATCTCGCAGCGGCCATTAGTGAAGAGCGCGGAACTATTGAAGACGTACTAGAGCCTTATCTGATCCAGCAAGGTTACATGAAGCGCACCCCGCGTGGGCGCATGGCCACAGTGATCGCTTACCAGCATTTCAGCATGGCATTGCCGAAGAATGGTTTGAGCGGAGAGTTATGGGATGGGGAGTGAGGACCCTTCCAAGTAATGGGTGATGATATTGTCACCCAGACTGGTGATGGAGACGTGATCACAACGGCCATCTTTTCTCTGCCTGTACGTGTCTATTATCAGGATACAGACGCGGGAGGGGTGGTCTATCATTCGAATTATCTTAATTTCATGGAGCGTGCGCGCTACGAATGGTTGCGCGAAATGGGGTTTGATATTCACTCCCTAGTTGAAGTAAATAAGGCGATATTCATGATACGTTCACTCAGCATTGAGTACTTCAAGCCAGCATTGTTGGACGATTTGTTGCAAGTGAGCGTGCAGGTGAAGGCGCTGGGCAGAAGCAGACTGACTCTCTGCCAAGAAGTGTTGCGTGGCCAGACTTTGCTGGCGGGTGCTGTTGTTAATGCAGTATGTGTGGGTATTGATACTTTGAAGCCGGTGAGCGTCCCGTCGCCATTACGGCACAAACTTGGAAAAATATTATGAATGCATCAGTTACACAAGATATGTCGGTCTTCTACCTGATCAGCAGCGCGAGCTTGCCAGTACAATTAGTGATGGCGTTGTTACTGCTGACCTCATTTATGTCGTGGTGGTTTATCTTTCGTAAGATGTTCGCCATAAGGCAGGCGACGAAGCAGAGTGATGAGTTTGAGGATATGTTTTGGAAGGGGCCCGATCTTAACAAGCTCTACCAAAATGCCGGTAACGCACGTAATTCAAAGGGAAGCATGGAGCGGATCTTTGAGGCGGGGTTTCGCGAGTTTGTTAAGAATAAGCGCCAACCAGGCATAGAGATTAGTACGGTGATGGATGGTACGAGAAGAGCAATGCGAGCCACGTACCAGCGGGAGATGGATGGGCTTGAATCGCACTTATCCTTTCTGGCGACAGTGGGCTCGGTGAGCCCCTACGTTGGTCTGTTTGGCACGGTTTGGGGAATCATGAACTCTTTTCGTGGATTATCTAATGTCACTCAGGCCACGATTGCGCATGTCGCTCCCGGCATTGCAGAGGCACTGATCGCGACTGCGATGGGACTATTTGCTGCAATTCCAGCGGTCATTGCTTACAACCGATACGCGCATGATATCGACAGGCTGGCAACTCGTTTTGAGAGTTTTATGGAAGAGCTATCCAATGTACTTCAGCGGCAAACGGCCTGATGAAAATGGCTTTATGGGGATTACATGATGTCTGAGCGACGTAACAAGCGCCGTCAGATGAACGAGATCAACGTCGTTCCATATATCGACGTGATGCTGGTGCTGCTGGTTATTTTCATGATTACTGCGCCACTCATCAGCCCCGGACAGATTGAGCTGCCGCAGATCGGTAAATCTCTAACACCTCCAGCAGCTCCGCTGGAGGTGGTCATCAGGGCGGATGGGACACTGACTCTGCGTGACCGCGACAAAGCGGGCGCTGAACAGACCGTCAGCCGCATCCAATTGGTTGAAATAATCAAGCAAAAACAGTCTGAAAACGCGGATCAACCGGTCGTGATTGCTGCCGACAAGAGCGTGCGGTATGAAGAAGTGATGAACGTAATGGATATTTTGCAGCAGCAGCACGTGAAAAAAGTCGGACTGCTAGCCAGGTCAAAATGAGCGCGCTGGTAATGCGAGACTCATCAAACGCCGAACCGGGACTATTGCCGGCAGGAGTCCTAGCACTACTGGTGCATGTGGTTTTTTTTGTATTTATGGTTTTCGGTCTTAACTGGAAGAGCCATCCGCCACAGGGAATGACTGTCGATTTATGGGATAGCCTGCCCCCACCAAGCCAATCGGCTGCTGGAGCAAAGCCATCACCGCCTAAGCAGACCCCTGCCCCGACTGAGGTAAAGCCATTACCCCCTAAGAAGGAGGCGCCACCAACAACTAAGCCCGATATCGCGATTAAAGAGAAGATCGAGCCCCCCAAGCCTGCCGAGAAGAAGCAGTCAGTGCCTGAAGAGCAAAAGCCGAGGGTTGCTGACGATTTAGAACAACTAGTGCGAGATCAGGAGGCACTTGAGAGGCAGCGGGCACAGCAGGCGGCGCAGTCTAGGGCGCTGGACGTGATCGCTGAATACAAAGCAAAAATAATGGCCAAGATCAGGAGCCGTATTGTCCTGCCGCCTAATATTCCAGATGATTCTGTGGCAGAACTGGACGTTACTTTGTTACCAGGGGGTGATATTCTCAATGTGAGATTGCGGAAAAGTAGTGGTTACGTTGCATTTGACAGCGCTGTTGAGCGTGCCATTATCTTAGCTAAGCCGCTTCCGTTGCCACCCGACCCGTCACTATTTCCTAAGTTCCGTGATTTGAGTCTCAAGGTGCATTATCGCGAATGATGCATAAATCACATGACTATTTATCGACACCCCCGGTTAACATAATGAAACTTGGTTTTATGCTAGCAAGGCACCGTCAGTCCACTCGCTGCTCCCTTTTCCTAGCTCTTGTACTTTGGTCGATTAGCGCACCAATTCAGGCGGCACTCGATATAGAAATATTTGGGGGCGGTGCGTCACAGATTCCTATCGCCATCACCCCCTTCGTAGGGGAAGAAAAACTTAAGCACGGCATCACAGCGGTGGTGGCGGCTGATCTCCAGCGGAGCGGACTCTTTAGGCTGGTAGACTCATCCGGTCCGTCACTGCGCGATCCTCGACAGATTGCGTATCCAGATTGGAAAAGTCGTGGGGCCAATGCGCTAGTGATCGGTAGCGCAGTGATGTTGCCGGATGGTCAAGTAGAGGTGGGTTTTTACCTGATGGATGTAGCAAAGCAGGTACAACTGACCGAATACACTATGATCGTCCCGGCAGACAGACTGCGTGCTGCAGCTCATCAGATAGCAGACATCATTTATGAAAAACTGACGGGGGATATAGGGGTGTTCAGCACCCGCATCGCCTACGTAGTGAAGCAAGGTAACAAATACGCTCTGCAGGTCGCTGATGCCGATGGTTTCAATGCTCAGTCTATTATTGAATACAGTGAACCGATCATCTCACCCGCATGGTCGCCGGATGGCACCCAGATTGCTTATGTGTCCTTTGAGAATAAGAAACCAATAGTTTATGTGCAGACGCTTGCAACTCGAGCCCGGAAGGTCGTTGCTAATTTTAAAGGAAGCAATAGCGCCCCAGCGTGGTCACCCGATGGTAGGAGGTTAGCGGTCGTGCTGTCCCTACAAGGCGGGTCGCAGATATTTCTAGTGAACGCAGATGGGAGCGGTCTGCAGAGACTTAGTCAGAGCTCTGGGATAGATACCGAGCCTAATTTTTCGCCAGATGGGCAGACAATTATATTTACATCAGATCGTGGCGGAAGTCCTCAAATCTATCGTATGGCAGTCACAGGATCTGCGTCCGGAGTGGCCGAGCGGCTTACCTTTGAAGGGAGTTACAATGTAAGTCCGCATCACAACCGGGATGGAAAGGGATTTACCTTTATTCACCGCAACGGCGCCAAGTTCAATGTGGCGATACAGGACCTAGCAACTCGTCAGGTTCAGTTGCTCACGGACTCGCGTTTTGATGAGTCTCCCAGCCCAGCTCCTAATGACAGGATGATTTTGTATGCAACTGAGGTAAAAGGGCGTGGTATATTAGCAGTGGTATCAAGTGATGGTAAGACAAGACAAGAGCTCTCGATGCAGGCGGGCGACGTAAGAGAGCCGGCA
>CAJBQQ010000127.1 GCA_903957805.1 uncultured Pseudomonadota bacterium
CAAGCCCCCTTCCACCACTCTCCTGAATCACTCTGATTGCAGGTTCAATGATCCATGAAAATCGCAGTGGTCTCCATGTGGGTGATGAAGATGACCATCGACTAAGTAGTCGATATGGTCCCCATGAGGGATCTGTTGATGTCCACATTTATCGCCATGAACGTGCCCACGGTCATGGCCTCCACAGACATGCTGTGGCGTGCAGTGAGCGGGATTCGCCGAACCGACCTCGAGAACATGCTCATCCACATGATCCCCATGGACATGATGAAGATGTCCATCGTGGAGGTAATCAGTGTGTCCGGAATGGTTAATGGCCAAGTGCCCACACCCAGGTCCATGTTGGTGTTCGTGATTCTGGTGTTCCTTGCAACTACTCATATGAATCCCCCCATGATGGTCAGAGAAACGATTAATCTATCAATTCACAAGCAAAAATAACAATACCACTAAAATTTATAATTGACTATCACCCACACTAAAGAAGCCAAGAACTCTCAATTCATGGATGAACCTGCCCTACCCTGATCTCATGCAGACGATCATCCTCAGATTGCGCCTCGATCAATAGCTGATCCCATTCATCCGGTGGATGACCACTCTCCAGCATCTTTCTGAATACCCGGTAAGCATCAGTGCTACTCTGGTAGGAACGCTTGGTTCCTTCGTCGTTCACCCATGCGTAAATAATGACTCTGCTCGGGGCGTGGTACCGGAAGAAAAGCCGGTACTGCTGAAAGAACTTGGCGCGAAACCAGTGCTTGTAGTCTCCTCCGAGCGTTACGCCTTGACGGTATTCGGCCCGGGAGGGGTCTTGAGGAATCACCTCAAACGCGAGCTTGGCAATCGCCGCGAGTCGTTTTGAGGCGTTCTTCTTGCTGAATCCTGCTGGATCTTTCTGCTTAAGTTCTTCGACCTGCCGAGTGATTGCCTCAACTTGAGAAAGAAACAGTGGGTGTGCGAAGACCGTCCAGCCATTCACTACTACGGGTGCGGATTGACTCCCAATCATTCATCTTCTGCCGACAGGACGGTATCGAGATCTACTTCGATACCACCGACCAGTGAATGAATCCGTTTCACCAAACTATCTCCAACAGCCTGGAGTCGTTCCGGATGTTTGGCAATGTCACGGGATAGAAATCCCAAGAACTCGCCGATCAATGGGTCGTCTTTCTCGGTGATTTCCACGCGGGAGAGTACTACCTCCCCTCCTGGGCGGATCGTGTAATGAATCTTGTCCCGCTTACTCAGACTCAGAGCACGACGAACCGTTTCCGGGACGGTGGTCTGGTAACGGTCGGTCAGGGTGGATTCAACTTCAAGAGTGGCAGTCATAACGCTCCGATGAAAGGGTTCGATACCACTAATAGTAATGCACTTGCATTGTGCATGTCAATGCAAGTGCATTACCTACCCATTTATGAGCTATCGGTGGCCGGATGCACTGAACACTGAATTCAACGATAATGAGGCAACTCCCAATCTCAGACTCCTATCTGTCACGGTATCCATTACAAGTCACGCCCCATTATTAGAGGATTTATTATGAATACGATCGATGCCATCCGCTCACGACGGGCCGTCAAGAGTTACGACCCCACTCACCGGATGACGGATTCCGAGGTTAAGGAGCTGTTATCGCTCGGTCTGCTCTCCCCGACCGCATTTAATATTCAACACTGGCGTTTTGTGGTGGTGGATGACCCATCACTGCGTAAACAGATCAGGCAGGTATCGTGGAACCAATCTCAGGTCACTGATGCATCTCTCTTAATCATCATCTGTGCCGATCTCAAGGCATGGGAGAGACGTCCGGATCGTTACTGGCGGAATGCACCGAGCGAGATACAGTCATTCATGCTCCCCGCAATCGATCAGTATTACCGTGGTAAGGACCAAACTCAAAGGGATGAGGTGATGCGTAGCTGTGGTATTGCATCACAGACACTGATGCTGGCCGCTCAATCGATGGGGTACGACTCATGCCCGATGGACGGATTTGATTCTGTCGAGGTGGGTAAGATCATTCACCTCCCGGAGGGTCACGTGGTATCGATGTTTGTTGCGATCGGCAAGAAGACCCAAGACGCCTGGCCACGTCCGGGTCAGCTGACGCTGGATGAGGTGGTCATCAATAACCGTTTTACTCAATCCTGAAGGTGGCATCAACTCACGGTGAAGTTTTGGAACAATGGGTCTTGAGGGCGTATCATCCCCCTCTGAACGACCATTTTTATTCAATGAATATACGGGAGACGTTATGAGGATATCTTACTTAGCGGTGATTACTTCGATTGGATTTACCTTGATGAGCCCATTCACCGCGGCTGCAAACCCCACCTCAGGAACCCTCTCTGGAAATGTTACCTTAAGCGCCTCAATCGCCAGCAAGGCATCGCCCGAGGACACACTCTTCATCTTCGCTCGCTCGACAGAAGGTCCTCCCATGCCTCGAGCCATCACGGTGAAGAAGGTTAAAGACTTACCTGTCTCGTTCTTGCTGACTGATGGTATGGGAGCACGCCCCGATTTAAAAATCTCTAACGTCCCACAACTCATCATCACCGCCAGAATCTCAAAGTCGGGGAAGGCCATGCCAGAGAGCGGCGATTTGCGAGGGTCGAGTCAGATAGTAAAACCGGGTGATAAGAATATTAGTATCGTGATCGATCAGCAGATCCCCTAGTTCTGATTCGACCGACACCCATAGAGGGAGTCAATATACGTACCCCCTACTCATCTCGTGATATCAGTCCCATCGGTGGGATACTCAAGGGGTGACGGGTTGGAACAAAGAATGTTGAGGTGTATCATGCACCCCGTGAACAATCTTTTTAATCAATGAATATACTGGAGGCGTTGTGAGGATATCTTACTTGGCGGTGATTGCTTCGATTGGATTTGCGTTGATGAACCCACTCACAGCGGCTGCGAACCCCCCTGCCGGTGCTGCAAAGAGTGCTGCCGGAAGTGAGGGCAAGATACTCGCTACCCTAGATGCTCCTGGTTACACCTATATGGAACTAGAAAATAACGGCAAGCGTTTCTGGATTGCAGCCCCGACCACCCGTGTAAAGGTGGGTGACCGTGTCCAGTTCGTTCAGAGCATGGTGATGAATAACTTTAACAGTAAGACACTGAACAAGACCTTCGACAAAATCATCTTCGTCACAGAGGCAACTGTGCAGAAATAATGTAACGCCTCCCCGTCCCGGTACAAATGATCTGTATCGGGACTGGAATTACTTTCCCCTCCCCCTCTGCGGTTTAAGTTTAGTCTTACTCTCCGGTACCTCTTCCGGGAGATCCTGATCAGGATCGATGAATCCAACGAATAACTTACTCTTCAGTTTTTTCATCTCATCGCGATATCCAGAGGCCTTCTCGAACTCCAAGTTCTTCGCAGCATCCAGCATCTGCTTCTCGACTCGCTTGATCTCCTTCGCCAACTGCAACTCACTCATCGAGTCATAACGAGCCTGTTCTTTAGCATCCTTGAGGTGTTGATGAGCGGTCTCGATATTGTAGACACCATCGATCAGGTCCTTGATCCGCTTGTGAACACTCCTCGGGGTGATTCCATTCTCTTGATTGAAGAGGATCTGCTTGTTACGCCTTCGATCAGTCTCACCGATCGCTTTTTTCATCGACTCGGTCACACGATCTGCATAGAGAATGGCACGACCATTAATATGGCGGGCAGCACGTCCCATGGTCTGTATGAGAGATCTCTCTGATCGTAGGAATCCCTCCTTATCGGCATCCAGTATCGCAACCAGAGACACCTCCGGAATATCCAGGCCTTCCCTCAATAGATTGATACCGACCAGAACATCAAACTTGCCTAGCCTCAGGTCACGGATGATCTCCACACGTTCGACCGTGTCGATATCCGAGTGGAGGTAACGGACCTTGATCCCGTGATCTGAAAAGTAATCTGTCAGGTCTTCGGCCATACGTTTAGTCAGTGTCGTGACCAACACCCGCTCGCTCTTAGCTGTCCGTAGGCTGACCTCGGACATCAGATCATCGACCTGTGTTGTAGCAGGTCGTACCTCGATGATCGGATCAACCAGCCCTGTCGGCCTAACCACCTGCTCGACCACCTGACCGGCATGAACCCGCTCATACTCGGCCGGGGTGGCGGATACGAATACCGTTTGGGGCATCATCCTCTCGAACTCATCAAAACGAAGTGGTCGGTTATCCAATGCAGAAGGCATCCTGAAACCAAAATCCACCAGATTCTCTTTACGAGACCGGTCACCCTTATACATACCCCCCACCTGTGGGATAGTGACATGGCTCTCGTCGATCACCATCAATGAATTGGGCGGGAGATAATCAATTAAGGTCGGGGGTGGCTCACCGGGATTTCTACCGGATAGATGTCTCGAGTAGTTCTCGATCCCCTTGCAAAACCCCAACTCGTTCAGCATCTCCAGATCGAAACGGGTTCGTTGCTCAATCCTCTGAACCTCGACCAGCTTGTTATTCGCATGAAAAAATTCGATACGGTCTCGCAGCTCCGCCTTAATGGTCTCAATCGCGCGTAAAGTCGTGCTCCTAGGAGTGACGTAATGACTCGATGGGTAGACCGTGTAACGGGATAGCTTCTGAAGGATCCTCCCAGTGAGCGGATCAAAGAGTGCTAGGGACTCGACCTCATCATCAAAGAGAGAGACTCGTAGTGCCTCCTCCGAACTTTCTGCAGGGAAGATATCCAGAATATCTCCCCTCACACGGAAGGTCCCACGGTTAAAGTCGATCTCATTACGGTCATACTGCATCTCTGTCAGACGCTTGATGGCTTCACGTTGTGTGATCTTTTCATGTTCACGCAGATGCAGAATCATCCCATGATAATCAACAGGATCACCGATTCCGTAGATACATGACACAGTGGCAACTATAATAGTGTCATCCCTCTCGAGTAGTGACTTGGTCGCGGATAACCTCATCTGCTCGATATGGGCATTGATACTGGAATCCTTCTCGATGAAGAGATCACGAGAGGGGACATAGGCCTCAGGCTGGTAGTAATCGTAGTAGGAAACAAAGTACTCGATCGCATTCTCCGGAAAGAATTCACGCATCTCTGAATAGAGCTGTGCGGCAAGAGTCTTGTTCGGTGCCATGATGATTGCTGGCCGTCCGAGTTGCGCAATCACGTTCGCCATGGTGAATGTCTTACCCGACCCGGTCACGCCCAAGAGTGTTTGGAATGCGAGTCCGTCTGATATCCCTTCCAAGAGTTTTGCGATCGCCTGTGGCTGATCACCAGCAGGCTCAAAAGGCTGATGTAACTTGAAGGGACTGTTGGGGAAGGTTATGATCACAGGTATAATTCCAGCATCCGATTTATTTCTAGAGCAATTTTATCATGCGGGTCTAACCTGCATCAGTGTAAGGACACTACCGTGGAACTGTCTCATCGCGTTAAATCCATCAAGCCCTCCCCCACCCTCGCTGTGACCGCTCGAGCGGCAAAGCTAAAGTCAGAGGGGAAGGACATCATCGGTCTTGGTGCTGGGGAGCCTGACTTTGATACCCCACAACATATCAAGGACTCGGCCATTGCTGCGATCAACCGAGGGTTCACTAAGTACACCCCTGTCGGTGGCACACCCAGTCTCAAGAATGCCATCATCAGTAAGTTTAAACGTGAGAATAATTTCGACTACACCGCAAAACAAATTCTGGTCTCATGCGGTGGTAAGCAGAGCTTCTTTAATTTAACTCTGGCAGTTATTAACCCGGGTGATGAAGTCATCATCCCGGCACCCTACTGGGTCTCCTACCCGGATATTGTTCTGATTGCAGAAGGCAAGCCGGTCATCATCGAGGCCGGAATCGAACA
>CAJBQQ010000128.1 GCA_903957805.1 uncultured Pseudomonadota bacterium
AAAGTGAGTGGGCTATATTTTATCGGGGAGGTGCTCGATGTGACCGGCCACCTGGGTGGGTTCAACTTTCAGTGGGCATGGTCATCAGGATACGCGGCCGGACAGTTTGTATAGCCCTACGATTAACGCCCGCGCCCACCAGAACGTTTCACCGCAGGCGTTTTGCCGGTCGGCGTGTGAGAAAACCCTGCTGTACGTCTCGCTGCCGGCTTAGCACTCGTCCGCCCGCTTGGCTGGCTACGTGAGGATGACCCGCCCCGAGGGCCGCCGCTACGCCCATTAATGATCGGTTCGGCCTTGATGCGAGGGTCTGGCTCGAAACCAGCGATAATTTTACTGGGCAGATCTCGCTTGATCAATCTCTCGATATCGGACAGCAGCTTACGTTCATCCACGCACACCAACGATACCGCATCACCCTCTGCCCCAGCACGGCCAGTGCGACCAATACGGTGGACATAATCCTCTGCCACATTGGGGAGCTCAAAGTTAACCACATGAGGCAGATCGCTGATATCGATACCGCGTGCGGCGATGTCCGTTGCCACCAGCACGGGTAACGTACCGGTCTTGAATTCTGCCAATGCCCGGGTACGTGCCGCCTGACTTTTATTGCCATGGATGGCGAGTGATGGAATACCACTCGCGACCAAGTACTCTGCTAACTTATTGGCGCCATGCTTAGTCCGGGTAAATACCAGCACCTGCTGCCAACGGTGTAACTTGATCAGATGTGCGAGCAGATCTCGCTTACGTTCACGGTCTACTGGATGCACAACATGGGTCACCTTGTCAGCGGTCGCGTTACGACGCGAGACCTCGATCATCACCGGTTTATTGAGTAGATTGTCCGCTAGTATCTGAATCTCATCCGACAGTGTGGCCGAGAACAGTAAGTTCTGCCGTTGCTTGGGCAGCAGCGCGAGTATCTTTCTGATGTCTCGAATGAAGCCCATATCGAGCATACGATCGGCCTCATCTAGCACGAGAATTTCAACATGAGACAGGTCGAGTGTTTTTTGTTGTACATGATCCAACAGGCGTCCGGGTGTTGCGACCAGGATATCCACCCGGCTTTTCAGGCGGGTGATTTGTGGATTGATGTTGACCCCGCCGATCATGATCATCGAACTTAGTTTCAGGTATTTTCCGTAATCACGCACACTCTCTTCTACCTGCGCTGCGAGCTCACGTGTCGGGACAAGAATCAGCGCTCGTATTGGTGGGCGCCCGCTAGAGGGTCCCTTGACGCTCTTGTCGGAGAGGCGGTGCAGGATAGGCAGGGTAAAGCCAGCCGTCTTACCGGTACCGGTCTGAGCCCCGGCGAGCAGATCGCCGCCGGCTAATACTGCAGGGATCGCCTGCAACTGAATCGGGGTGGGGACGGTGTATCCACGTTCAGTGACAGCACGAATGATTTCATCGGATAAACCGAAATTTGCAAAAGACATAAAACTCCAAGGGGTGGCATCGGCCTGTCGTTACAGTTACGGAACGCCAGTCTTAGGCAGATGAATGAAGGGTGGCCTTAAAATCTGAAATCCTCAGATTAATTCAGGCACCCTAAAGAGAAAAAGGATGGTCGGTGCGAAGACGTGGAACTAACACCGCAGGCTTGGATTATAACAGGCTACGCCGTATCACGCTGCCCTATGGAGTCAGCCGAGATGGAGACTACAACACGTACCGGGCTAGATCTTCACTCTGAGACAAATCCTTGAGACGGGTATCTACATAGGCAGAGTCGATTACGACGGTATCTCCGCGGTGTCTTGCCGCATCGAATGAAACATCTTCCAGCAACTTCTCCATCACGGTATGGAGACGTCTTGCACCGATATTCTCAGTTTTCTCGTTGACCGCAAAAGCGATCTCCGCCAATCGTTTGATCGCATCGGTCGTGAACTCGAGCTTGACCCCTTCAGTTTCAAGAAGGGCCTCATATTGCCGCGTCAGACAGGCATCGGTATTAGTGAGGATTTGAATAAAGTCATCTGCACTGAGACTCGACAGCTCAACGCGAATTGGAAAGCGACCCTGTAATTCCGGAATCAGGTCCGAAGGCTTTGCAAGATGAAATGCCCCACTCGCGATGAATAGGATGTGATCGGTCTTGATCATTCCATACTTAGTGGAAACGGTAGTGCCTTCGACCAACGGCAGCAAGTCTCGCTGAACCCCCTGGCGTGATACATCGGCACCCGAGGTCTCAGACCGACTGGTAATCTTGTCAATCTCATCTAAAAAAACAATCCCATTCTGCTCGACATTTTGAACTGCTCGTAACTTCAGTTCTTCATCATTGATAAGTTTAGAGGCCTCTTCATCGGTGATGAGTTTGAGAGCCTCACGGATTTTAAGTTTGCGGGTTTTTTTTCTCTCTGCACCCATGTTCTGGAACATTCCCTGAATCTGGGTGGTGAGCTCCTCCATCCCGGGTGGTGCAAAGATCTCCATATGAGCCGCATGAGTTGCCGATAGATCAATCTCTATCTCTTTATCGTCGAGCTCACCCTCTCGCAGCTTCTTGCGAAATTTCTGACGGGTGGCACTGTCTCGATCTGCATCCTCTGATTGCAGGCCCGACTCCCTCGCAGGCGGAAGCAACACGTCGAGGATACGATCTTCCGCAAGATCCTCAGCACGGGCCCGCATCTTGGCAGTCTCCTGCTCTCGCAATTGTTTGATAGCGGACTCCACCAGATCACGAATGATCGAGTCCACATCCCGTCCGACATAACCCACCTCGGTGAACTTAGTCGCTTCCACCTTAATGAACGGAGCATCGGCAAGTCTTGCCAACCGTCTCGCGATCTCGGTCTTGCCCACACCGGTGGGTCCGATCATCAGAATATTTTTTGGCGTGATCTCCTGCCTCAAGGGCTCTGTTACCTGCTGCCTGCGCCAGCGGTTCCTAAGTGCA
>CAJBQQ010000129.1 GCA_903957805.1 uncultured Pseudomonadota bacterium
CTCACCTCAGTAATGGGGCCCGCTCTCCCGCCACAAATATCCAGTATCAGTTGTGTTGCCCGCTCCATAGCGCTGCGCGTGGCAGCGAAATCAACCCCGCGTTCAAAACGATGCGCAGAATCGGAACTGAAACCCAGACGAAAAGATTTGCCGGCGATCTCATCCGGGCTGAAGAATGCACTCTCCAGAAATAAGCCCGTGGCCCCCTGCTGCACGCCACTCTCAATTCCCCCCATGATGCCTGCAAGTGCCAGAGGCTTACTCTCATCGGCGATTAGTAGCATATCCGGTTGCAGGGCAAGCTCTTCGCCATTCAACAGCTGTAACTTCTCACCGGACTGGGCATATCGAACGTGTATCGAACCCACAATCTTTTCCAGATCAAAAGCATGCAGAGGCTGACCCGTCTCTAGCATTACATAGTTTGTTACATCCACCACTGCATTGATTGTTCGTAAACCACTACGCTCTAACCGTTGAACC
This sequence comes from uncultured Pseudomonadota bacterium, assembly GCA_903957805.1. Taxonomy (GTDB): domain Bacteria; phylum Pseudomonadota; class Gammaproteobacteria; order Burkholderiales; family Nitrosomonadaceae; genus VFJL01. The sequence goes on from CAJBQQ010000129.1 coordinate 484, forward strand.
ATCCATCCTGGTGTGGGTGCATCAAGACTGATTCCATGCATCACCCGCCCGCAGTAAAGCGGACAAGCGGCCGGCACGTCCACACTCACGATCAGAGCATCTGGAATTTCGCTATCAACTGGCTCAATTATCAGTGGGCTTAGTTTTGAGGAAGTAATTGCGGACACCTCTCTCGCCACACCCGACAAACCAAGACAATCGGCCCGGTTGGGCGTCAGCTTGAGCGTAAAGAGATTGTCATCAAGCTCGTAGTAGTTGCGGAAGTCTGTGCCTATTGGTGCATCAGCAGGGAGGATCAATAGTCCCTCTGCAGCATCGCTCAGACCTAATTCTTTGCCTGAGCACAACATTCCAGAGGACTCCACACCGCGTACTTTAGCCTGTCTAATCGAAATGCCGGGTAGTTGCGCTCCAACCAGGGCACAGGGGACTTTTACACCGACACGAACATTGGCTGCACCACAAACAATTTGTAGCAACTCCCCGTCACCCGAACCTGCATTCACTACACATACATTCAGACGGTCCGCATCCGGATGCTTCTGCATCGAGAACACTTCTGCAACAACCACTCTGTCAAAGGCGGGCGCAGCCTTCTCGATCGCTTCCACCTCAAGCCCCGCCATCGTCAGGGCATGCGCAAGCTCGCCACTGGTAAGCGGTGGATCAACTAGAGTACGGAGCCAGTTTTCAGAGAACTTCATGGGGGCCTATTCTCGCCTCAGGAGGTGCGATGAGCACCATTCAATTAAACTGCTTAAGGAAGCGTAAATCATTCTCGAAAAATAACCTCAGATCACTCACTCCGTACCGCAGCATTGCCAATCGTTCTACTCCCATACCGAATGCACAGCCGGTGTATTTTTCGCTGTCTATGTTGACATGCTTCAGAACACTGGGGTGCACCATTCCACATCCCAGCACCTCTAGCCAACCGGTATGACTACAGACTCGACAGCCGCTGCCGTGGCAAATTACACAGCCGATATCCACTTCAGCGGAAGGCTCCGTAAAAGGGAAAAAAGAGGGCCGGAAACGCACCGGCAAGTCGTCACGCTCGAAAAAATGCCGCATGAAATCTGCTAACACTCCCTTCAACGCAGCAAAATTCGCATTCTCATCCACCCACAAGCCTTCTACCTGATGGAACATGGGTGTGTGGGTCACATCAGAGTCACAACGGTACACTCGCCCCGGTGCAATCACCTTGAACGGCGGGCGATTATTCTGCATGTAATGGACTTGTACAGGGGATGTATGGGTTCTCAGCAAGTGCTTGTCATCGACATAGAAGGTGTCATGCATCGCCCGAGCAGGATGGTTTTCCGGGATATTTAGCGCCGTGAAATTATAGAAATCAGTTTCGATTTCGGGTCCGGAAGCGACATCAAAACCTATCGATCTGAATAGTGATTCGATTCGTTCAAGTGTGCGCGTTACCGGATGCAAGCCGCCCGTTCCCAGACCTCTCCCCGGTAATGTCACGTCGAGCGCTTCACCGGCGAGTTGCGTGTCCAATTTCTTTATCTGGATCGCATCGCGGCGGCTATTAAGCGCCGCCTCCATTGCTTCCTTCGCCTGATTGATGCGGCTACCCATGGCGGGTCGCACTTCCTGTGAGAGCTTACCCAGACCCTTAAGTAACTCTGTCAATGATCCACTTTTGCCGAGATAGCGTGCCTTCGCTTGCTCCAACTCGGCGGCATCGTCTATGCCCTCAAACAAGTTGATGGCTTCACTGATCAGGTTGTCCAGGTTATGCATGGTCGCTCAGAGTGGTTGGACTGTATCTGCTAGAAATTACACAAGAAAAAAGGAGGCTGAGGTTTCTCGCCTCCTGGCCTCCTTGCCTCTTTCATACTACTGCCTGTTATACGACGAGACTGGCCTTGGCCTGTTCAACGATTTTTGCAAAGGCTGGCTTATCAAATACCGCAATATCCGCTAGCACCTTGCGGTCAACTTCAATTTCGGCCCTCTTCAGGCCATTCATAAACACGCTGTAGGGCAAACCACACTCACGTGCAGCGGCATTGATACGTGCGATCCACAGGGCCCGGAACTGACGCTTCTTCTGCCGGCGGTCACGGTAGGCATATTGCCCCGCCTTCATCACCGCTTCTTTGGCTATCCGATAGACATTCTTGCGTCGACCACGATACCCCTTTGCTAGATCCAGAATCTTTTTGTGACGGGCGTGAGCCGTTACACCACGTTTTACTCTTGGCATGGCGGTCTCTCCTTAAGCGTAGGGCATCATGGCGCGTACTGACGCCACGTTGGTGGAATGAACGCCCGTGGTTCCTCGTAACTGGCGCTTATTTTTGGTGGTTTTCTTGGTAAGAATGTGGCGTTTGAAAGCCTGCGCACGCTTGACGCTGCCGCCGGCCCGCACCTTGAAGCGCTTTGCTGCGCCACTCTTGGTCTTCATCTTGGGCATGATAATGCTCCTGTTTTAACATGACATCGGGTGTTTCCTGTGAGGAACAC
>CAJBQQ010000130.1:0-2500 GCA_903957805.1 uncultured Pseudomonadota bacterium
ATGGAGATTGATAATCAGCTATAATATAGCCAGCATTCAGTTTAATAAAAGGGTTAAGAATAGCTTTCTTTAAGAAAGTATAAGAAGTATGAAAAAGGATATTATCTTGTTTTACAGCATTAGAATTAAAAGCAGATCCAAATCTACTAGTAATATAGGAAAAACCTGAATGAAACTGATTACCAAGAAAAGCAGAAGAACTATATTCTGTATTGAATCCATTTTCATAATACAAAGCATGAGTTTTTTGAAGTTTGACACCTAAAAACAATTCAGATTCACTTGCTATAGAATGTATATGTATTGTGAAAAAGTATAATATTGTCATCAATATTGAATAAAGTAACATATAATTCCATTAATAAGTAGTGATTTATAGATATCAAATTGTATCGATAGTATAAAAACACCAATAGCCTAGTTGCTAGGAGCAAATAGGCTATTGATAACAGATAAACCGGCAACTACCTACTCTCCCACACACCTACGCATGCAGTACCATTGGCTCAACAGGGCTTAACTTCTCTGTTCGGAATGGGAAGAGGTGTGACCCCTGCGATAGCGTCACCGATAATAAACACGATATAAGTAAGAGCATCATAAAACAAATGCTGTTTTATCTATCTCATCACCCGAGTCATAAAGAGGCGCATGCGCATTCATGAGAAAAATCAATTTGAAGTACTTTCTTCCAAAGGAAGAGAGCAGTAAAAAGCGAACCTCTAAAGGGGGCTTAGACATTGTTACAGAATCTTTAAGGGATTCTGAGAGTCCATCACCTTTTGCTAGTGTGATGGATCAATGTTGGTAAGCCGTTCGGACTATTAGTACCGCTCTGCTCACGCATCACTGCGTTTAGACATACGGCCTATCAACCAAATCATCTTTTTGGGTCCTAAATGCGATACCTAATCTTGGGGCAGGTTTCGCGCTTGAGATGCTTTCAGCGCTTATCCTTTCTGGACGTGGCTACTCTGCAATGCTGCTGGCGCAACAACAGACACACCGTCGGTCCAGTCATTCCGGTCCTCTCGTACTAAGAACGAGTCCCCTCAAGTATCGTGCGCCCGCATAGGATAGGGACCGAACTGTCTCACGACGTTCTGAACCCAGCTCACGTACCGCTTTAATTGGCGAACAGCCAAACCCTTGGGACCTCCTCCAGCCCCAGGATGCGATGAGCCGACATCGAGGTGCCAAACCTTCCCGTCGATGTGAACTCTTGGGGAAGATCAGCCTGTTATCCCTAGCGTACCTTTTATCCTTTGAGCGACGGCCTTTCCATACAGTGCCGCCGGATCACTAAAACCGACTTTCGTCCCTGTTCGACTTGTTTGTCTTACAGTCAAGCTCTCTTATGCTTTTGCACTCAACGCACGATTACCAACCGTGCTGAGAGAACCTTGGTGAGCCTCCGTTATCTTTTAGGAGGCGACCGCCCCAGTCAAACTGCCCACCTATCACTGTCTCCGCGGATCCACTCCGCCGGGTTAGAATCCGATTGCATCAAGGGTGGTATTTCACCGTTGGCTCCACAGAACCCGAAAGTCCTGCTTCAAAGCCTCCCACCTATGCTACGCATGATGCAACCAGACCCAATAATAAGCTACAGTAAAGGTGCATAGGGTCTTTCCGTCCATATGCGGGTAACCGGCGTCTTCACCGGTACCACAATTTCGCCGAGCCCGTGGTTGAGACAGTGCCCAAATCGTTACACCATTCGTGCAGGTCGGAACTTACCCGACAAGGAATTTCGCTACCTTAGGACCGTTATAGTTACGGCCGCCGTTTACCGGGGCTTCAATTCAAAGCTTCTCTTGCGATAACCTCTCCTCTTAACCTTCCGGCACCGGGCAGGTGTCACACCCTATACATCGACTTAACGTCTTGGCAGAGTGATGTGTTTTTGTTAAACAGTCGCTTGGGCCATTTCTCTGCGGCTCCGATTAATCGGAGCACCCCTTCTCCCGAAGTTACGGGGTTAATTTGCCGAGTTCCTTAACCACGGCTCACTCGCGCGCCTGAGTATATTCAACCCGTCTACCTGTGTCGGTTTACGGTACGGTCGCCATATCTCGCTTTTCTCGGCAGAATTCCTCAATCTTCGGATAGCCATTCACCTCGATTGGTCTACTTCTGCGTCACTTTTATTGATATAGCGGTTCAGGAATGTTTGCCTGATTCCCATCAGCTACGCCGTTTGGCCTCGCCTTAGGGGCCGACTGACCCTGAGTTGACGAACAGAGCTCAAGGAAACCTTAGACTTTCGGCGAGGAAGATTCTCACTTCCTTTCTCGCTACTTATGCCAACATTTGCTCTTCTGCGCGCTCCAGCATGACTCACATCACACCTTCAATGCAGGCAGAATGCTCCCCTACCACTTGATTACTCAAGTCCGCGATTTCGGTAATATGCTTGAGTCCCGATTATTATCGGCGCACAGTCGCTCGACTAGTGAGCTATTACGCACTCTTTAAATGAGTGGCTGCTTCTAAGCCA
>CAJBQQ010000131.1 GCA_903957805.1 uncultured Pseudomonadota bacterium
CGCTGGGATGTAGCGGAAGCTCACATCCTTAGGCGCTTTTTTCTGCCAGGCCTGAATCAGTGGATGCAGGTCATAACAGTGCGGACATCCGTACCAGAAGAATTCGAGTACTTCAATATTCTTGCCGCTCTCAGTCGGCCGCGGTTCGGTCAGGATTGTATAGTCACGACCCTCCACAATCTCGGCTCGGACGCTCGAGACTGTTACTAAACCCAAACCAATAAATAACAACAGTGTCGTAAGAAAACGTATCGGCTTCATTTTTTTCCTCGCGATAAAAATTGAATGCGGATTACTGTGACCCTTCATGCACCTTGACTAGACTGGTCTGAATGCCATTCTGTTGAAGGGAGGAACGTACCCGACTCACCTCACCGATCTCCGCAAAGGGTCCCACACGTACCCTGTGCCAGATACCCCTATCTGCCAGATCAACTGCCTGGACGCCGGCCTCCAGTCCCATCATCGCGAGCTTCGCTTTCAAATTCTCGGCATCCTCGGCACTTTGAAATGATCCCGCCTGAATGAAGTAACTATCCTTAGACGAGGGCTGTGGAACGGCCTGATGTGCCTGCTGCTCGGCGGCCGGTTCCGTAGCGCCGGGTAGGATCTTGTAAAACTCGAACCGAGGCTTTCCATCCTCAGTCTGCGCTGATTTGTCGTCTTTCCCGGTTACCTGCCCACCCTTCTGAATAATCGGGTTTAGTTCGCTCTTGACTACACTATCAGCAGGCCTCTCCTGTGTAATGAATGGGCTCTGAGTCTGGTTCATATACATCCAGATGCCCATCGCACTGATCAGACCCAATGCATAACCAATAAACAACCCCAGCACCAAAGAGCCACGCTTACCGGAATTTTTGGAGCTAGATGGTTCTTTGTAATCCCGACTCATGGAAATCCTTCATGGAGTTTATCTGCCCGATCACATCTTGTCGGGCGCGCTGACGCCCAACAGTGTCAGCCCATTCACCAGCACCTGCCTCACCGCCGCAATCAATGCTAGGCGCGCGTGCCGCAGCGGCACCTCAGGAACTAGGAATCGAGTTGCATTATAGTAACTATGAAATTCGGCTGCCAGTTCTCTCAGGTAGAAAGCGATCAGGTGTGGAGAGAGCTCTCTTGCTGACGCATCCACCGTCTCGGGATAATCGATCAGCCACTGCAACAGCGCGAGCTCTGCTGGACTGGTAAGAAGGCTGGTATCGACTGTTGCCAGTATCGATGGGTCCTCTCCCCACTGGGTCAGAACGCTGCAGACACGAGCATGGGCATACTGCACGTAATAGACTGGATTCTCATTACTCTGCGATTTAGCCAAGTCCAGATCAAAGTCCAGATGCTGTTCACTCTTACGCAGCACATAAAAGAATCTTGCTGCGTCATTACCCACCTCCTGGCGCAACTCCCTCAGCGTTACAAACTCGCCCGATCGGGTGGACATGGCCGCCTTCTTGCCGTCTCGATAGAGTACCGCAAACTGCACCAACGCGACCTCAAGCCTCGCAGGGTCGAGCTCCAACGCCTGTAGGGCTCCCTTCACACGCGGGATATAACCATGGTGGTCAGCGCCCCACACATCGATGACACGATCAAAGCCACGTTCAAATTTATTAAGGTGGTAAGCGATATCGGAGGCAAAGTATGTAAACTC
>CAJBQQ010000132.1 GCA_903957805.1 uncultured Pseudomonadota bacterium
AGCCCAGCGTCTGCAGATTGTGATTCCAATTGCTCTGGGACTGGTCTTTCTTCTGATGTATACCATGCTCGGAAGCTTGCGAGACAGTTTTCTGGTATTTACTGCAGTTCCATTAGCAATCACAGGTGGCATCCTGGCTCTGTGGTTACGGGATATCCCGTTATCCATTTCCGCTGGGGTGGGGTTCATTGCTATGTCCGGGGTGGCGGTACTAGATGGACTGGTACTGCTATCATTTATCCGTAGTCTGCGAGAAGAGGGTATGACGCTAGACGATTCCATCCGGACCGGATCACTCCTCAGGCTACGTCCAGTTCTGATAACCACTTGGATTGAGACTCTCGGTTTCCTACCGATGGCACTCAGCACTGGCACCGGTGCTGAGGTGCAACGGACCTTAGCAACAGTGATGGTCGGTAGCACACTATCCCAATCCTTGCTGACATTGCTGGTATTGCCCGTGCTGTATCAACTCGCACATCGACACGATGCTCCGACAGTGGTCGCGGCACCACAGCACTAATTCAGGGAATCCTCTTCGGATCATGCTTTGTGACGCTCATTGCCTTGAGGTAAGCAATGATCTCCTGTATGACCCGAGCCCGGTTTGGAGTCTCCTTAGCCAGTGCCGGCATCGTCGTGTTGTAGCGAATGCTGGCAGGATTCTCAATCCAGCGCACCAAGTAGTCCGGTTTAAAGTACTCGACCACACTGTGTGGATAGTTGAGCTCTGGAGCTTTACCGCCGCCTTCTCCATTGATCGTGTGGCATGCCAGACAGTGTTTTCTAAAATGTAAAAACCCGCTCTTTACTTGTGGAGATACCTTTCCTGCAGGGGAAAGATTCGGATAACGAGTCGAGAATGTCGTGGTCTCGATACCAATCACCTGGTAAGGCATCCCGGAAGCACCATCATTCAGCAAAGACTTTGACTGCAAGTTATCCCATATCAAATAGAGCGGCCCGAGCTTAACCAACTCATCATTCTGAAGGACGTTAATCAGCGTGAACGGCGTACCGTCAGCGCTAGCAAAAGCAAAATAGGCATCATGCGAGAGAAACCGCGCTACCGAGATACTCGGTTGGTATCCATCTGTGCTGGTAAATACAATCTCCTCCGATTGCTCCCACTTCTTACCAAAGATGGCATCCAACAATGGTCGCACTGGGTAGGCATGGTAAGTCCGTTCTCTCTTCTCGTGTGCTTCGAAAACCTTGAGCGAGACTGAATCAGTCATGTTGCTTAATTCAGACAGAGACAATGTCCTGACAACCAAGCCCTGATCCTTGAACTCGATATTTATTCCATCCTGAGAAATTGCCGGCGCAGCGAAAAAAATATAGCCGCTCGATAGGATCAACAGAAACAGAATGTAATAAGAACTACCCGGGATTTTCATGCCGTTGCTACCAATCTTGTCGAAACTAGGCAACACCGTATTGCGCGCGGTATCTCTGCACCGCATTTAGATTATTCACCAGACCGTCTCTATCCTGCAGGTAGTGCATGATGCTGTCCAGATTAACGATGCTGATGACTGGAATTTCATACATATGCTGCACTTCCTGTACCGCAGACTTTTCTCCGGCGCCCCTTTCCATCCGATCAAGAGCGATGACAACCCCGCAAGGTTTTGCGCCGGCTGAACGTATCAGTTCGGCCGACTCACGCACTGAAACACCGGCAGAGATGACATCGTCCACAATTAGCACCCGTCCAGCAAGAGGCGCACCAACGGTGTTACCACCCTCGCCATGATCCTTTGCTTCCTTACGATTAAAACAGAAGGAGTGGTTATGTCCACTCTCGGCCAGGGCGATGGTAATGGCGCTGACTAATGGGATGCCCTTGTAGGCCGGACCGAATAACATGTCAAACGGAAGCCGGGCGTCGAGTATAGCTTTCGCGTAAAATTGGCCGAGCCTACGCAACGAGTCGCCATCGTTGAATAATCCAGCATTAAAAAAATATGGCGAGATCCGACCTGCTTTGGTCTTGAATTCA
>CAJBQQ010000133.1 GCA_903957805.1 uncultured Pseudomonadota bacterium
TCAGGAGCAGTCATGCCATACAACAAGTGCAGCCAAGCCATTACTCAAGGCGCTCAGCGCTCTCCTAGCCGCGCGATGCTGCGAGCGGTGGGCTTCACCGACAGTGATTTTGATAAGCCGATTGTCGGCGTTGCTAATGGTTACTCTACGATCACACCCTGCAACATGGGATTGAATGAGCTAGCCATAAATGCTGAGAACGCATTGAAGCAGGCCGGGGCAATGCCGCAGATGTTTGGCACGATCACGGTGTCTGATGGCATCTCTATGGGAACTGAGGGCATGAAGTACTCGTTGGTGTCACGCGAAGTGATTGCAGACTCGATTGAAACAGCGGTACAGGCTGAGAGCATGGACGGGGTGATCGCGATTGGCGGTTGTGACAAGAATATGCCGGGCGCGATGATCGCAATGGCCAGAATGAATGTTCCAGCTATTTTTGTTTACGGCGGCACTATCAAGCCAGGCCACTACAAAGGACAGGATCTGACCATAGTCAGTTCGTTCGAAGCTGTTGGACAGTATGCCGCCCATAAAATAGATGAAAAGGAGCTATTGGAAGTGGAACGTCACGCCTGCCCCGGCGCGGGTTCCTGTGGAGGTATGTTTACTGCCAATACCATGTCATCAGCATTTGAAGCGATGGGGATGAGCCTGCCTTATTCCTCGACAATGGCGGCTGAGGATGAGGAGAAGCTGGTGAGCGCCGCTCGGTCAGCGGAAGTGCTGGTCAACGCGATCAAGCAACAGATCCGGCCACGAGACATTATCACCAAAAAATCTATTGAGAATGCGATAGCTGTAATCATGGCGGTGGGTGGATCGACCAATGCAGTGCTTCATTTTTTGGCGATTGCTCATGCGGCGGAGGTGGAGCTCACTATCGACGACTTCGAGCGCATGCGGGGGAGGGTGCCGGTACTGTGCAATCTGAAGCCATCTGGACGGTATGTTGCGACCGACCTACATCAGGCAGGAGGCGTTCCGCAGGTGATGAAAATGCTGCTCGACCATGGTTTGCTTCACGGGGATTGCATGACCATCAGCGGCCAGACCGTTGCAGAGATATTGAGGGATGTTCTGCCCGCTCCGCGCAAAGATCAAGACGTGATCCGGCAATGGGACAACCCGATGTATGCGCAAGGCCATCTCGCCATCCTCAAGGGCAACCTCTCGACCGAAGGTTGCGTAGCCAAAATTAGTGGCGTTAAAAACCCCAAGATTACGGGCCCAGCGAGAGTATTTGAGTCCGAGGAGACTTGTATGGAAGCGATACTCGCACGCAAGATTCAACCTGGCGATGTGGTGGTGATTCGCTATGAGGGCCCTAAAGGAGGGCCCGGCATGCGAGAGATGCTCTCACCCACCTCTGCCCTTATTGGCGAAGGGTTGGGAGATTCGGTAGGGCTGATTACTGACGGGCGTTTCTCCGGGGGCACTTACGGCATGGTGGTTGGTCATGTTGCGCCTGAAGCATTCGTCGGCGGAACGATAGCGCTGGTGCATGAGGGGGATTCCATCACCATAGATGCAGAGGAAAGGTTGTTGCAGCTCAATGTTTCGGAGGGGGAGCTTGTCCGGCGTCGTGCCGCATGGCAGCCCCCCGCGCCGCGCTATACACGCGGAGTATTGGCAAAATACGCAAGGCTGGTCTCTACCGCCAGTCGAGGTGCAATAACAGATGGGTCATAGCCAGTAAGATTGGAGGGCATGACCAATCACTTGAGGGGTGAAGCTAGCCCCTATCTTCTTCAGCACGTTCACAACCCAGTGGACTGGCATCCATGGGGCGAAGAGGCGCTGGCCCTAGCGCGAGCGCAAAATAAACCCATATTGCTGTCTATAGGTTATTCTGCCTGTCACTGGTGCCATGTAATGGCACATGAGTCGTTTGAAGATGTGGAAGTCGCCGCAGCGATGAACCTACACTTCGTCAACATCAAGGTCGACCGGGAAGAGCGCCCCGATCTCGACCAGATTTATCAGGCAGCCCTTTATATACTGACCCGCCGTAATGGGGGTTGGCCATTGACCATGTTCCTGACGCCCAAGCAGAAGCCATTCTTTGGCGGCACCTATTTCCCGAAGTTGCCGCGATACGATGTGACGGGCTTTCTCGATCTGTTGCCGCGTATTGCTGAGGCGTATTACACGCGCGGCGCCGAGATTGAGCAGCAGAGTGCCGCGTTGCTAGAATCTTTGGCGGCCAGACTGCCATCAAAACCCACAGATCCCTTTGTATTTTGAGAACAATTGTTGGTTGATGCGGCGGCGGATTTAAAAAATAGGTTTGATGCAGAACATGGGGGTTTTGGTGGGGTACCAAAATTCCTTCATCCGACCGAGCTTGAATTCTGTTTGCGACATTATTGGGCGTCCAAAGACCAGGAAATTCTTAATATTACGACCTACTCCCTAGAAAAGATGGCAAAAGGCGGGATCTACGATCAAATCGGGGGTGGTTTCTGTCGTTACAGTACTGATCAACAATGGAGTATTCCACACTTTGAAAAAATGCTTTATGACAATGCGCCGTTACTGCGGCTCTATGCCGATGCCTGGCTGATTACGAGCGACCCTCTGTTTAAGAGGGTTGTAGAAGAATCGGCTGAGTGGGTTACGCGCGAAATGCAATCATCGCTGGGGGGCTATTATTCGACGATTGATGCTGACTCTGAGAACGAAGAAGGCAGGTTCTACGTCTGGGAGCGCGATCAAGTAGAGCGGACCCTCGCGCCTGAAGAGTACGCAGTGGTTGCCCCCTATTATGGTTTATTGAGACAGCCTAACTTCGAACGTCAATACTGGAACCTGGAGATCGTGCAGCCTCTGATGAAGACAGCAGAGGATGCCGGCATTTGTCAGGAGGAGGCACAGCAAAGACTGACGATAGCGCGGAGCAAGTTATTTGTTGAGCGCGAGTCGCGCGTGCACCCAGGACGGGATGAAAAGATTTTAACCAGCTGGAATGGGTTAATGATCAAAGGAATGGCCCACGCAGGCCGCGTTTTCGGGCGCAATGATTGGGTATGCTCAGCTACTGAAGCTGCAGACTTTATTCGTTCGACGTTATGGAGAGACGGGGCTCTGCTCGCAACTTGTAAGGATGGTAAGGCGCATCTCAACGCCTATCTTGATGATTATGCATTTTTGTTGGATGGCCTATTGGAGTTGATGCAGGCCGAGTTTCGGCAGGTTGATCTGGACTTTGCCGTGGCGCTTGCCGAGGTATTGCTAGAACAATTTGAGGATGAGCAGTCAGGAGGCTTTTTCTTTACTGGCCACCAGCATGAAAAACTTATCCACCGGCCGAAATCTGGCCATGACAATTCAATCCCATCGGGAAATGGAGTGGCGGCCTATAGCCTGCAGCGCCTTGGCCACTTGATTGGTGAAACACGGTACTTAAAGACGGCAGAACGCACAATCAGTCTGTTCTATCCTGTAATGCTGGGTCATTCTAGCTCCTGTTGCAGCCTTCTCACAGCCCTAGAAGAAGCTCTTGCCCCGCCACAAGTCGTTATATTGCGCGGGTCAGCTGAAAATCTAACAGGGTGGCAGGAGGCATTGCTCCCTATCTCGGCTCATACCATGGTTCTTGCAGTGCCATCGGGGGTTTCCGACCTTCCTGTAAGCTTGAATAAAACCGGTAGAGACAGATGGAGCTGTCAACGCTTTGGTATGTCAGGGCGTTAGATGCTTATCGAAGATCTCTGACTTGCAGGAATTGCTGCGCGTCTGTGAAGTTCGAGGTAGAATAAAATTTCCTCTACAACATTAATGAATAAAAGGAGTAAAAATGAAGACTGTCTGGATGGGATTGATTGCAGCATCAGCCCTAGTGATGGTGGGAACTGCTCAAGCGAGTGCAGAACTGGCCGCAAGCAGTGGGTGCATGAACTGTCATATGGTTGATAAGAAAATGGTCGGGCCTGGCCTCAAGGATATCGCTGCTAAGTATAAGGGCGATGCCGGTGCACCAGCCAAGCTAACAGAGAAGATCCTCAAAGGGAGCAATGGTGTATGGGGCCCGATCCCAATGCCACCTAATGCGGGTGTGAGTGAAGCCAATGCGAAGACCTTGGCGCAGTTCATTCTGTCACTCAAGTAACCTGGGTTGACCGTATAAAAAGCCGACGCATCAGTGCGTCGGCTTTTTATTTTAAGTCCGGTATTAAGCATACGGATTAAGAAGAGGGGTTGATTCATCTAAATTATGAGTTGGACTGCGACTAATCTTGTCAGTGCTTTTCTGCTGCCACCACTGAGCCTAATCTTACTAGGCGCTCTGGGAGTGTTACTACTCACACATCACCCAAGATTGGGCAGATTTCTATTGGCAAGTACACTGCTCTTGCTTTACTTAATTTCAACGCCATTTATCTCAGAGACGTTGCTGCAGAAGCTTGAAACGGAGAGTGTTATTGGTTCTACCGATACTGGTGTGGGGGCCATCGTGGTTCTGGGCGGTGGAACTTATTTCAACGCAGTGGAGTACGGTGGTGATACGGTGAACCGATATAGTCTGGAACGTATTCGTTATGCCGCGCGCCTGTATCAGTTAACGGGTAAACCGATACTGGTAACTGGAGGTGCGCCACTAGGCAACATCTCTTCCGAGGCGGAGCAGATGAAAGCTGTGCTAGAAAATGAATTCAGGGTTCCAGTGAATTGGGTCGAGAGTGCCTCCAATAACACACACGAGAATGCTTACAAGAGTTATGAAATCCTAAAAAAGAATGGGATCACACACATCATGCTGGTAACGCATGCCTGGCATATGCCAAGGGCGATGAGAGAGTTTGAACGGGCAGGGTTCCAAGTTACCCCAGCACCGACTGCATTTACAACCCGCTACCGAACGGATGGACTAGCTTACCTTCCAACAGCGAGTGCACTACAACAAAGCCGGATTTTCATTCATGAGGTTATTGGGATGCTGTGGTATCGATTATTACCGGCGCCGAACAAGATTTGAAATTGTTAGAATATCAACAGAAAATATTTTAAAGGAACAGTATGAAAGCGCGTATCGAGTGGAAAGATGGAATGAGTTTCTTAGGTGAATCAGGCAGTGGTCATCAGGTGCTGATGGATGGACCACCGGAAGCCGGCGGCAGAAATCTAGGGCCGCGCCCGATGGAAATGTTGCTGATGGGAACGGGTGGTTGTGCAGCTTTTGATGTGATGCTGATTCTGAAAAAGGGTCGTCAGGAAGTCAACGATTGCGTGGTTGAGATTGAGGCGCAGCGGGCAACAAATGAGCCCAAAGTGTTTACCCATATTCACTTCCACTTCAAACTAACCGGCAAAGACCTGCAGCCACAACAGATAGAGCGGGCAATCAGTCTGTCCGCGGAAAAGTACTGTTCAGCTTCAATTATGCTTGGAAAAACAGCAGAGATGACACACGACTTCGAGATCGTGGAGGGGTAGAATTCAGCACAAGGAGTTAAATTAAACCCAGTAAGCTGTCCGTGTCATCACTTTAGATCCCAGTCCCATCGCCAACTTTACCGGTGTCGGTAACTCTGCGCCGCCGTGAGACATTGCCATGGTGGCATGTCCAGCCTCATCAA
>CAJBQQ010000134.1 GCA_903957805.1 uncultured Pseudomonadota bacterium
CTCAAACAAGGTCTCGCCGCATCGTGAACCAGCACCCAATCGTCATCGCAAATGGGTGATGCTGCCGGAGCTGCTTTAAGACCATTAAGTATGCTCTCGGCACGAGCCGCACCGCCGCAATTGAATACCACCAGCTTGCCGAAAAATTCAGACCAGTCATGCCGCGACCACTCATTGTCCCCAGGTGAAAGCACAACAAACACCCCGGCAATACGAGGAGAGTCACATAGCGTGCGCAAGGCATGATAGATCATTGGCCTCCCGGCTAAAGACAAATACTGCTTGGGCAACTCATTGCCCATACGCGAACCGAACCCCGCTGCGGGAATTAATGCAAAGAATTTTGCCATGGCGTGATTGTAACGAAAAAATCACCCCTCCTGCCGATAAGACGCAGGCATCAAGATATAGCCCCCTCTCCAATATCTCTGCGGCGGCCTCATCCTAGGTTACTGTATAATTTTACTTTATTGTATTTTCAGGCTAGACACCCATGGAAGCTGAACAAATTAACGCCATTGCCAACCAACTCAACTCTCTCGACAGCCGGGCGATAGAGTTACGGAGGTATCTTTGACTTCGATTCCAAGCAGACACGCCTAAATGAACTCAATCGCCAAGCCGAAGATCCGGCCATCTGGGGTGACAGCAAACGCACCCAAGAATTAGGACGTGAAAAAAAATTGCTTGAGGGTGTCGTCAATACCTTAGAAACAGCTGGGCGGCAGCTTCACGATGCCCGCGATCTGTTCATGATGGCCAAAGAAGAAAACGACGATGCTACCTTGGAGAGTGTCGGTATCGATGTCTCGCAACTGGAAAAAACTGTCGCCGACATGGAGTTCCGACGCATGTTCTCCAATCCGATGGATCCTAATAACTGCTTTATTGATATTCAATCTGGCTCCGGCGGCACTGAAGCTCAGGACTGGGCGGCCATGCTGGAACGCATGTACCTGCGCTATTGCGAACGCCGTGGCTACAAAGTGGAGGTGCTGGAAGAATCCTCAGGCGAGGTCGCCGGGATTAAGAGTGCTAGCCTTAAAATCTCTGGTGATTTCGCCTACGGCTATTTACGCACTGAAAGTGGCGTGCACCGATTAGTCCGAAAATCTCCATTCGACTCTGGCAACCGTCGCCATACCTCTTTTGCCAGCGTTTTTGTTTACCCCGAAGTCGATGAAACTATTGAAGTAGATATTAATCCTGCAGACTTGCGCATCGATACATTTCGCGCCTCCGGTGCGGGGGGGCAGCATATTAACAAAACTGATTCGGCGATCCGTATCACCCATAACCCCACCGGGATTGTAGTTCAATGCCAGAATGACCGCTCGCAGCACCGTAACCGAGCAGAAGCCATGGCCATGCTGAAGTCGCGCCTATACGAAGCGGAATTACGCAAGCGTAACGACGAAAAACAAGCGATGGAAGATTCCAAGACTGATATTGGGTGGGGACACCAAATCCGCTCTTACGTGCTGGACCAGTCGCGCATCAAGGATTTACGTACTGGAATCGAGATTGGCAATACCCAAGGTGTCCTCGACGGGGGGTTGGATGCCTTTATCGAGGCAAGTCTGAAACAATGTGTTTAATAGCCTGTTAAGGAGTTCAAATAAAAATGGATGAGTCGAAACTCAACAAAAACTTGCACGACACAGATGCCAAAGCGCCACTAGAGATCAGCCTAGTCGATGAGCGGCGAGCCAAACTGACTGAGTTGCGCAAATCGGGCAATGCCTTTCCCAATGATTTCCGACGCGACAGTCTGGCATCAGATCTACACAGACAGCATGGTGCAGATGACAATGAAACGCTTGAAGCTGCGGTAAAATTAGTGCGGGTCGCAGGGCGAATGGTGTTGAAACGTGTGATGGGCAAGGCTAGTTTTGCCACTATCCAAGACATGAGCGGACGAATCCAGCTCTATATCAGCAACGATCTAACCGGTGAAGCTGCTCACCAAGCATTCAAGCATCATGATCTGGGTGACATAATCGGCGCTCAGGGGGCACTCTTCCGAACCAAGACAGGCGAACTCTCGGTTCGGGTAACACAGCTACGCCTTCTAACCAAATCACTACGCCCGCTACCGGAGAAGTTCCACGGCTTAACCGATCAAGAACAAAAGTATCGCCAACGTTATCTTGATTTGATCACGAATGAAGAGACACGCAAGGTATTTGCCAGCCGCTATGAAATTATTCAGTCTATCCGTGAGCTTTTCGTTAAACGCGGCTATCTGGAAGTGGAAACGCCAATGATGCATCCCATCCCAGGCGGCGCGGCGGCTAGACCTTTTGCCACTCATCATAACGCACTGGATATGCCGCTTTACCTACGTATTGCACCGGAACTTTATTTGAAACAACTGGTGGTAGGGGGTATGGAGAAAGTATTCGAAATCAACCGAAACTTCCGTAATGAAGGAATCTCCACTCGACACAATCCTGAATTCACCATGCTAGAGTTTTACGAGGCTTATCAGGACTACATTTACCTGATGGACTTCACCGAGGTTATGTTGAGGGAAGTGGCGGAGAAGGTTCTGGGCACAACCAAATTCACCTACCAGGAACGGGAAATCGATTTTTCAAAACCATTCGCACGGCTGACCATCACCCAGGCGATTCAGAAATTTCACCCGCAATTCACCGACACACAGCTCAGTGACCGGGATTTTCTGATCAACCAATTACAAACCTTAAAAGTTTCCTACAAACCAAAAGACGGCATCGGTGGATTACAGCTCACATTGTTTGACGAAACCGTTGAACACTTATTATTCGAACCAACCTTCATTATTGATTATCCAGCAGAGGTCTCGCCCCTGGCACGGCGCAACGATATTAATCCTGAAATAACTGACCGTTTCGAGCTCTACATCGCTGGACGAGAAATTGCTAATGGTTTTTCAGAGCTGAACGATCCAGAAGATCAGGCGGCCCGTTTCCTGGAGCAAGCAAAAGCCAAAGAGGCCGGTGATGCTGAGGCCATGCACTACGACGCAGACTATATCCGCGCGCTAGAATATGGATTGCCCCCCACTGCAGGGGAAGGTATCGGCATAGACCGTCTGGTCATGTTGTTCACCGACAGCCCTAGCATTCGTGATGTGATTCTATTCCCGCAGTTGCGGCGGGCGGACTGACGCTGGTGCATACTACAGAAAAAAGTGAATTCCTCTGTATCCTGGTTACCTCATTACTGACTACTTAAGTCTGCTCTGCATATGCTGACCTCACCATGAATGTGCAGCCAATATGAGCTCTCCAACTCTCAAGCAGATTGAGCTTCCTATCGCGGGCATGACATGTTCAGCCTGCGCCTCTCGGATCGAAAAGAACCTGAATAAACTCCCGGGCGTTCATGCAGCGGTTAACTTCGCCAATGAAAAGGTGCGGATTGAGCTTGATTTCGGTGCCGCCACTAAGCCAGAGGATTTGATCCATTCAATTGAGCAATCAGGTTTCCACGTTGCCCCACAGTCGATACAACTAAAAATTAGCGACATGATCTGCGCTTCATGCAGCAGCCGTATCGAAAAAACACTCAACAAGATTCCCGGCGTTACCGCCACGGTTAACCTAGCGACGGAAACAGCTCGAGCCAGCTTCACTCCCGGATTGGCAACACCCGATGACCTGATTGCTGCTGTTGAAAGGTCTGGCTATGGCGCTATTGAAATTAATGATGCCAGTCTCATTGAAGAGAAGGCGAAACGGGCAATAGCTTACAAGAAGGAGCTGCATGTATTTTTGATTTCGGCTGCCCTCACCCTGCCGCTGATGCTTCATATGGTTACGATTTTCGCTGGTGTAAATACCGAATTTTTACCGCGATGGCTGCAATGGTTGCTGGCTACACCGGTCCAATTCTGGATCGGCAAGCGTTTTTATATAAGTGCATGGCATGCATTACGCGGTGGTGGCGCCAACATGGATGTGTTGGTCGCACTCGGTACCAGCATGGCATATTTCTTTAGTGCAGCGGTGACGATACTCTCACTGGATCAGCATGTATATTTTGAATCAGGTGCGGCAATCATCACGCTAATATTGCTCGGAAAGTTGATGGAGGTTCGTGCCAAGGGGAAGACCTCGACCGCTATCGAGGAACTGATCAAGCTACAGCCTAAAACTGCTAGGATAGAACGCAATGGTGAGATCATTGAAGTCGATGCAAATACCCTTGTGGTAGGAGATATATTCATTGTGCGCCCAGGGGAGAGTCTTCCAGTGGATGGCGTCGTGATCGAGGGATCATCCAGTGTGAACGAGGCCATGCTGACCGGTGAGAGCCTCCCGGTCACGAAGCAAACCGGAGCAAGAGTCTACGCAGCTACTATGAACCAGCAGGGCTTGCTCAAGTGTCGCGCAACCGATGTTGGCAGCCATACCCAGCTCGCAGCCATTATCAACTTAGTAGACCAGGCACAAGGGTCCAGGGCCCCCATCCAGAGAATGGCGGATGCTATCTCCGCCGTATTTGTACCGGTAGTGATAACTATCAGTGTGCTGACACTATCACTCACATGGTGGTTTTTGGGCGATTTTGTTACAGCATTGATCAATGCCGTCGCGGTACTGGTAATCGCCTGCCCCTGCGCATTAGGTCTAGCCACACCGACAGCGATAATGGTTGGTACTGGTCGTGGGGCCCAAGCAGGCTTACTCGTGAAGAATGCTGCCGCACTGGAGAATGCAGAAAAGATTCAGGTCCTGATCGTTGACAAGACTGGCACCCTTACCGAAGGCAGACCTGCGGTGACTGATATTGTCCCGATAGGAAAGGTTACCGAACATGATTTGATGCAGGTTGCCGCCTCGCTGGAGCAGGGTTCAGAGCATCCTCTCGCAAAAGCAGTTCTTGAGCGCGCTGGAGGTATGAACATCCGATCACAAAGAGTAACTGACTTTACCGCTGTCACTGGTGGCGGGATTGCTGCCCATATCGATGGCACCAAATACTTTTTAGGTTCACCTAAATTTCTACGCAGCCATGGCGCCAAAATTGAAGATGCTGATATCGGCACCCTTCAAACTGAGGGCAAGACGATTATCGCTATCACGGCCGTAGCCAACGATATCCCCCAAATTATGGGCTACCTTGCCATCGCCGACCGCTTACGCGACACCTCCGCGCAGGCGGTAAAAAGACTTCAATCTATGGGTATTGAGGTCATAATGCTGACTGGGGACAATCCCACCACTGCTGCTGCCATTGCCCTGCAAACAGGCATCTCCAACTATCGTGCCGAAGTATTGCCACAGGACAAGGCCGCAGAAGTCGAAAAATTGCGATCGAGTGGTAAATTCATCGGCATGGTAGGCGATGGCATCAACGATGCACCAGCGCTTGCTGCAGCTGACGTAAGTTTTGCCATCGGGGCAGGTTCTGATATAGCGATTAAAGCGGCCGACATTACCTTGATGCGTAATGATCTAATGAGTGCGGCCGATGCGATCTCGCTCTCGCGAGCAACACTGAGTAAAATCCGCCAGAACCTTTTCTTTGCCTTCATCTACAACATTCTTGGCATTCCACTCGCTGCCGCAGGGCTCCTCAATCC